>NZ_WTFC01000040.1:0-25196 GCF_009795795.1 Gilliamella sp. Pas-s95
ACAAAAAGAGTCCTGTTCAATATCGGGAGTATTATTTTCCAGCAGCTTAGTTTTTTTGTACAACTTTTGGGGTGCAGTTCATTAATTCCCTGACTCGGACGTGGTCACTGTAGCTATTTTGTTCACCAAAGGTCAAAACGTCCGAAACCTTGCCGTACTATAAATAGACCACAAATTTAAACCGCCACAGCGTAATCATTAGAATTGCCAACCACACTTTCAGCGTCGTCGGCAGGGGCGGCGCGATTGTGGCTTCGCCGCAACAGCGCAACCCTAAGGGAAATGCCCCAACTTGCGCGGGGACGTTATTCTTTGTTAGATTGTCCTCTATTTGCACCATAACCGCCCCCCGCGGCCCAAGGATTAAGGACTAAGGAATAAAAGCTAAGGTGCGGTGCAAACACCGTAATAACTGTAGGAAACGCTGCCGCTGAGGACGTCGCCTTGGTGCGGGGCGACATGGAACCCAAGGCTACCTGACGCGTCGCTTGTCCAGTAGTAAGTGAAGGCGAAGCTCGCATCAGCGTAGAAGAGCATGTCGCCCCACTCCGTGAAAAAACCAGAACCTATATGACGCATATAAATATTACCAGATGAATGAGGCAAGGCGCCATCTATACCATTTACACAAGGGAATGAGGAAGATATACCACACTTCGCGTTAGTTAAATCACTTACACTAGGCATCCGATAACCCAAACTACTACACCAAGTGGATTGGCCAGACTGACTAGCATATATATTACGATGGACGAACCACTGCTTTAACACAAACCCATACCTCACCTCATTACCTCGACTATCCCTACCGACCAACTCAAAGGTCTGCGGCAAAGATGGTACTGATATTTGAGAAAGATTAGGCCCCCTTAATGTTACCCGTGTTACATAACTAGATCTATCAGAAATCCACATATCGGCTCGGATAGCTTGTCCACTCAATGATTCCCTGAATGTGCTTTGGTTTGGCAATCTCCAACTCACCTCTGCCCTTATACTACCAACTGTGTTAACTGTCCAACTTAACTGACTTCCATCCACTCCTGCAGGCATCTCTAAGTCAAAATACAATCCGTCAGCCCCTGTAGTTGGAAAATTTCGGTCGTAAGATGAAGAATCGTTTGACTGAGTTAAAAAACCCTTTGTACGAGACCATATGCCAGATGGGCCGGCGAAATAGGAACCGTCACGGGCACGCTCACCCCTAGGGAAAGAAACATTATTACCAGTACCACCGAAGTACCTATTCGGCCTTGCGTAACGCACAAAGTAACAACCACCAGAACCACTGTCATACGGATTGATATAGTATGTCACCCTTTGATTGCTAAAATTGGTTCTATTAGGAACTCCGTACTGTGTCTGTAAATATCCCCCTGTACTACTTAAAGTGACCCTATAAGGAGCCTTACATTTACTTAATGCTTCGTTACGACCAACAGTATTGCCATCCTTATCCGTAAACGATACCGATATACTTCCTGATACACCATTTGCAGCCGGCTCATCTCCATCATCATCACGCCAATAACCAAACCTTGTGGCTAAATCACTTAAACTCACTGAACTAGCTGTTAATGGTGGGAATATCATTCCTATATCTCCCAATCTACTATTTGCACGAGGTAAGCTTATTGGATTTGATACGCTTGATGTATTACTAGATGGCGTGATTACCCGACCATCTTCCAACCTTATAGACAACAAACTGTCTGTATCTGTTGCCTTTGTTAGACCATAGTTGAACGCTAAATACGGCGCACTACCCTCTATTACCCTTGAAGTACACGCCATGAATGGCTGTGAACAAGGCGTTAATGCCACAGAACCCTGTGTATACGACAACAACAACAATGACGCAAAGAACAACTCCGATTTAGATAACAATGAAGCTCTAAACCATAATGGCGGTTTGTATACCAATGGCGGTTTTAACAACCTCTTGGATATCGACGATAATTTTGCCGAAAAGGTGGCCGATGACCTGACCAAAGAGGTTTCCGAGAATGTTGTCGAAGAATCCGCCGAGAACATCGCCAGTAAAAACCGCGATGACGGCGCCGATTTCGCTACGCGAAATGACCTCGCTGATGAAAATAAGAACTGTGTCTGATTTCGACTACGGTGAAAATTAAAAAGTTTTAGGGCGTAGGTTTGGCAGGCCAGATGCCAGATGCCAGATGCCATAAATGGTAACGCATTTCGATCATCCTGTCAAGTAAATTTTTGTTTTATTTCGATTTTTTATAACTGACTGCTCGACTAATGAGCACTCCCTTGCTTTGTAAGCGATTAAATTATAACCGCTTGACCAATAATGCGCTACCTTTTTTGTTAAAAATTTGTAAAGTTTTGTTAAAGGATGAGTCAGCTTATGTGTGTGTGCTTTGGGGGGGGGGTGTTGGGCGGTGTTTTTTAGCTAAAAACCACCAAATAAAAACTTTAATAAAATCAATACCTTTTCTGACCGATTTTTGAGCATTTAATAGCGTGTTTTTTTATAGAAAAGCCCCCCTAATAAAAACCATACGCCATTTTCAAAAATTATATTTGAAAAATAACAAGAAATTAACCTTATTTTATTTTAGAATTAGGTGTTAATAAAAATAATCATTAATTTTACTATTACCGTTATTCAATAAACGCTCACCGTAAATAATGAATAAATGGAATATTGTTATTACTGAGGAAAGGAAATAAATAAGTGATAAGAAAAATATTAAAGAGCGCTTTATATCTAATAAGTTTGGCTTGCTTTTCAATGTCGTCGTATGCTAATGATGCAAGACTTTATATACCTTATAAGAATTTGTTACTTGATAGTAGCGGTAAGGTGATTGTCAATAATGAGGGGGATGGAAACTCAATAACTTATAGGGATCATTATTGGATTATACAAAAAAGTAATGATGTTTTTTTTAATAATTTTAATCAAGTTAACAACTTTGAATATTCTTTTGATAAACAGGGTGATATTTTAACTTTCAAACCCGGTGGGTCGTTAACGTATTTAGGTAATGAAAGAATTGCTTATTACTATCAAGATACCGAGGTATCGGTTTTAATTGATACCGATGGTCATTTAATTACCCCCAAAGGCGTTTATTATAAAAAAATCAATCCATTTAATAATGGTTACGCCGAAGTAAAAACGCAAGATAATAAACGGGGGTATATTGACTTACAAGGGCAATTTGTCAGCAAGAATCCCAATGAGCTAAACACCAAATACAATCCACATTGCCAAGACGCAACCCTCGATAAAATCATGCAGCTGTGTGACAAACATAACAGCAAATATCTTATTAATAAAAAAACCGGTAAAGAAGTGGATATCGGTAAACGAGCATGGGAGATGAATAGCTATCATTTTGATAATAATGTAGATCTTTCTGGTCAATATTTTTGGGTGCAAAATTATCAAGATAATTATATGGTATATCAACTTTACGATTACGAAGGTACAATGCTCTATGAAAATAGTTTTTATCAAGTTGCCCCTTTTTATGGTTCGGTAAGTTGGGTTAAAAAGGATAGTAATGAAGATAAGTATCGTTTAATTAATGCTACAGGTGAAACTCTCGACAAATACGATAACTATAGTACCGTTCAAGTCGGTGATCATGTGCTGTTTTACGCTAAAACCAAATTACCAGAAAAAGGCTATAAAGATGGGGGATTTTTAACCAAAATTTTGGATCAGGATGGTCATGTTTTATTCTATGAAGATAAAATCGATGAAACTCAAAACAGTGCTTGTAAACAAGATTTGATCGTTTTGAAAGATACCCAAGATAACATTGTATGGCCTTTAGACATTGAAAAAGAGTGCTTATTAAACCGATATGTTGATGAATCGGTGGTAATAGATACTTGGATGGATAAAAAATATAAGGTCGTTGACATTCCCAAAGATAAAATAGGTGAAATTGCCAATTATTTTGTCACTAAAAAACAAAATGATAAAAACACCAATACAATCAATCATACCAAAAATGAAACCTATTTAGCCGGCCCTGAAACGGTTAATATTAAAGATATTGCTGATTTAACTATACCAAATGGTTATATTTATTATGAGTGGCCTTCACTTGAAAAAAACTGTAATCGTTTTTTGATGCCAGCATACAGCAATAATAATCAATTGTGTATTTCTGTACATAATGTTGGCTATATTGATTTAAAGGCAGAAAAAAAGCAATTTGATAATCCTGAACGTCTGCAAGAAATAAAAAATAATTTACAACGCAAAGTGATAAATTACCGCAATCGCTATCAACATTTTGAATGGTTAATAGAGCCACAATTAGATGTTGAAAACCACACAATGAAATTTGGTTATCGTTATTTCTTTGAACGTATCCGCGAAAATAACAGACAAGAAGTTATTACCGGTCAAATTATTGCTCAAGTCATTTTTGTTAAAGATCATATGATTGTTTTAACCACCCCGCCTAACAATATGTTAGCTAATTCTGCGCTAATGGAATTTGATTGGGCTAAGCAAATTAAAGTACGACCAGAATATCAATTTGATAAGCAACCTGTTTATCGCTGTAGTCAATTTGCGTTAACAGATTCAGCACTTTCTACAGCAAATTTTGATTATCTGAATAAGGGACGTTGCTTTCCAATATCATTAACTGAACTTATTGATGAAACGGAACAACAAAATGATTCAGAAGAATTAACTAACTTGCAAAATGCATTGTTTTTTGAACCATTTTATTATCATTCTGATACAGGTATAGGGCGTTAAAACTTTATGAAATTTAAGAAATATATATCATCTTGTCAGTTATGTATGGCATTGATGTTAACCATCGTTAGTAATCAGTCACGTGCTGATGCGACACTTAATTTAACATCTGAACAGTGGCAAAAAGAAATTCAACAACGTTTTGATGCAATTAATGAGAATGGTGAACCCGTTGAATGCGTTGTATTTACACGCATTGATAATTTCCCTTATCACTTTGATTATTCTGTCTTAGTATCAGAGCCTCTATTGATGGCGGTCGATGCCGAATTAGTTGATGAGACGATCAAAGAGAGAAGTCACTCTGAGAAAGATTATCGATACACTTATCACCTCACCGAAAAAGGGAAACGCTACTATAAAACTTGGCCTAAATTACGGCATTCTGGTTTTTGTTTTGGTAAGGTCACGGTTGAAAAAATAAGCAAAACCGATAAAGATGGTAATTATGTTACTGTTGAGTACCAATATAAAGTGGAAGATTTTCCTGCCAATATTGAGCCTATTTTATCAAAACAAAATTCGTATATTAATAATCCATCAAAGACCGCAATCGCTACATTTAGTTTAGATAAAAACAATCAGCTTTATAGCGTGTCAGGAATTGGTTTAATTACCCACATCTACGAAGGATGGCATCAATAATGAAATTAAAAACACTACTTATGTTGCTTTGTGGTTTGTCGCTTGTGGCTTGTGATAACAACATCAATAAAGATGAATTACAATCGACAATCAATAAGAATCAACCATTGTGTTATTCTTTACCTGAAGAAGTAAGACCATTTCCTAAAGATATTTTTGATGACAATATCGTTGAAGATAATCTGAATGATGAACTAGTAGATATTTTTGTCGATTTAAACTTATTAACTAAACGTCAATTATCTATAACCAAGTTGGATGGGTCATTAACTTATGCCACAAGATATCGATTATCCCAAGAAGGTAAAACGTATTTTAATCCAGAAAAAGGCGGTTTTTGTTTTGGCAACATTAAAGTCAATGATGTGTATAAAACTGAATCGAGTCCAACAAGGTATAATCAACGCAGTAGAACATCAAGATTGGTCTATTATCATTATTCATTTAGCGATATTCCTGACTGGGCAAAAGATAAACGCCTTACACAATATTATATAACTCCTTCGCTGAACACCGAACGGCTTTATGATGCAAAGGCAATTCATTATCAACCTAGTTTATATTTTTCTTCGTTTGAAGTTGATAAAACTCCATTAATCCAACCTCGCTAAATTGATGGAAGATCGTTATCTATTTTGTAATTTAAACTTGAACAAGTAAGACATAATAAAATGAATAATATAAGAATATTTTTTTTATTGGCCATATTTTTGGCTTTCCCAAATTGTACATTTGCAAGTGTCATCTATCAAAAAGATTGGTATTTAGCTATCGAAAAGAAAGACAGCGTTGCCCAATATAAAATCGCTGAGGCTTATAGCCCTTTAACAAAAAACGATAGTTATTATTGTCAAACTGATCAGTTATATTTTAGTCATCATGATAAAAAATTGTCAGGTTGCCGCGATAAATCGGCCGATAAATATATCGAGTTTTTAACAAAATCGGCCGAAAACTTATACCCTATCGCCCAAAAAGATTTAGGTATTGCTTATATTAAAGGCGAATTGGTGCCTAAAGATATTAAAAAAGGGCTTTATTGGTTAGAAAGGGCTGCCTCACCGATTCCAGATAAAGCAAAATTTCGAATCGTTGAAGGTACATTTTGGTTAGCACAGCCAAATGGTAAAAAAATTGGCGTCGGCGAAGCCCATTATTGGTTAGGATTGCTTTATCACGAGGGGACAGAGGTTAAAGCCGATTATGCTAAAGCAATCAAGCATTATAAAATAGCTAGCACAAGTACCGATTGGGGATTTTATAATCTTGCACAATATCAACTTTATAAACTCTATCAAGATAAGCTCAATGACCCCAAAAAGTCGCTCTACTGGCTTGAAAATACAGCAAATAATACCGGAAAATTTGTTGATGAAAAAACATTAGATACGTCAATGCAAATGGCTAATTACTTTTTAGATGGTGGGCAACCCGACGGTTCTAAATTAGATACTCCTAATTACCTTTGGGCAGCAAAATGGTTATTAAAAGTAGCCGAGCAATCTAACATATCAAAAGAGTCTAAACAGATAGCAGCTTTCCAGTTAGGGTGGTTTTATTTAAATGGTTTAGGTGTAGAAAAAGATATTGAAGAAGCAATAAAATATTATCATTTAGGCATGTACCAAGATGACCTAACAGACTATCAGATGAACTTAAAAAAATATAAATACGTTACATCTTCAACTGATATATCATTGCAAAATCAATTTTTACATCAAGTTATTACGCCATTTTATATAAACAACTTTGATATTGCTAAAGCCCAAAAGGTTATCGACGTTGTTTTTGCAGATAACCCTAAAGATAAAGAAGTTTTTTATGAAAATTTGATAGAAGATCTAGTCGAAACACTTCAAGTTGAGAGTTATGCCCTTTTACGTGAATTTGAATCTATTCCTCTTTTGCTGAAACTTGCCCAACAACAGGAAATAGCTTATGGTTTTTATCGTGATGCTAGAAATATTGAAGGTAAAACAACTAATAAATTGATAGATCTTTATCAATCAGCATTAAAAATTGAACCCAACAATCCGACAGTGCTTTATCAATTTGGTACGTTATATGACTTTATTCTTGAGGATGAAAAGACAGCAATAACCTATTACCAACGAGCGGCTGAATTAGGTAATTCAAAAGCAAATTATCGGCTAGGTGCCATTTATTATTTAGGCAAAGGCGTTGAGCAAAGTTATCATGAGGCTTGGCAATATCTTGATTTGGCAGCTAAGCAAGGTTATCAACCCGCACAGGATTTTTTAATCACAATTGATAAATCTCATCCTGAATTTGATTGGTTAACAACCCAATACCTTAACCATCAACAAGTGTACCGTTCCCCAACGGTTATGGTTGATGGAATGGATTGGTTACAAACTCAAAGCGAAGTGAACCAAAACGATAAAGCCACATATCACCAAATAAGACATGATTCACATGGGAATGGGCTAAAAACGTATCAAGGTTGTAAAGCCGCATTGTCACTTGCAGCTAATGGTGATACTTTTGCACAAGGTGAGTTGTTAAGTCAGATGAATAACGGTGCAGATTCTTTTATTTGTACACCTAAGAAAGAGTTGCTCTTTAGTTGGATTGATAGCAGTAATAAAAATGATAAAAAGAAAGCATTTTTAAAAACACAATATTACAAATTGTCAAAACAATATGAACAATTTCATGCAATGCTTAAAACTCAAGTTGCAGATAATAATCCTTATGCAATTTTTGAACTGGCACAAAAACAGGTTACTTTGCCAAATAATACCGTGCTACCTTATCTAAAAACATCACTAAAATCAGGCAGCCCTGCTGCTGCAGGGCTTTTAGCTTTTTATTATGAAAATACAAATATTAATACGTTTGAATATACTAAATTAGTTTTATTACAAAATGATTTAAAGCAGTACCATTTAGATCCTGAAATTAGCGAATACTATCAAACAAATCACTTCTCAAAATACTTTTATGCAAATTTACAATTATCCTCGACTGATATTTATAAAATATGGTTTGAACTTGCACAAATGCATGAGCAAGGTAAAGAAATCCCTCAAAATAATGTGTTAGCTTTAGTTTGGTATCGTTTGTTAGTTGAATATAATCAAACCAAAGCAACAACAAAAGTAGCGCAAATCAGTGCTCAATTAACCGAAGAACAACAAGCTGAAGTGAATAACATATTAAGCAAATATCGTAATTTATATCGTTTTCTTCCGTTAACACATTTAGATATAAATGAATAACTAGCTAAGTATGATAATGCTTAACTAAAACAAATAAATCAAACCGTCGCATTCAATGCAGGCTCGTGTTGTGATAGTGAGTTAATATAGGTAATAAGATATGAGTAATATTGTTATTGAAAAAAAAAGTAAATCAATTAGCCACAAAGTACTTTGGGTATTAGGAGCTGTTTTTCTAGTATTGGTTATTAGTGGTGGCTACTATTTTTTTAAAAGTAATGCTTTTGTTGCTAGTCAACCAGTATCTCAACAACCAGTATCTCAACAGCCAAAAAATATTAAAATTACTTATGTTATACCTCAATTTTTTGGTTATTATCAGCATCCTATCGTATTCAATTGTATTGATTCTATTGAATACGATGGAAAGCGCATTGGAATATCCCAAATAGACTATTATGAAGATAGTCCAAAGGAGCTACAAAATATACGCGAAAATTGCATACCATTTTAAAGGTAAAATTGATATTAATAAAATATTCAAATTTAAGAATGAAAAAAGACGCAAACTGCGTCTTTTTAATATTGTTTGATGTTATTAAAACTAAAGCGTCTTTAACCACTCTTTAACATCTTTACCTAAACTTTTGTGACGCATTGCGTATTGAACAAAGGTTTGCACATAACCGAGTTTATTACCACAGTCGTGGCTACGACCTTTTATGCAATAAGCATCAACACTATCTTCTTCAAGTAGCATGGCAATTGCATCAGTCAATTGAATTTCACCACCTGCACCTAATGGTGTTTTGGCAAGTAAAGGCCAAATCTTTTCAGATAACACATAGCGTCCAACTACCGATTGGTTTGATGGTGCTTCTTCAACTGGTGGTTTTTCAACAACGCTATACATTTGTGCAACATTACCAGCAGATAACATTTCACCACGGCAGTCAACAATACCGTAAGAAGAAACTAGCTCTTTTGGCACTGGCTCTACCATAATTTGGCTATGTTTGGTTTCATGGTAATTATTGATCATTGCCGCTAAATTATCGCAGGTCAAATCACTTTCGTATTCATCAATAATCACATCAGGTAAAACCACAGCAAACGGCTCATCGCCAACTAAAGGATATGCACATAATACCGCATGCCCCAGTCCTTTAGCTAAACCTTGGCGAACGCTGGTTATTGTGACATTTTTAGGTAAAATGCCTTGTACTTCTTGCAATAACTGACGTTTAACACGTGCTTCTAACATGGCCTCTAATTCAAAACTGGTATCGAAATGGTTTTCAATTGAGTTTTTTGATGAATGAGTCACAAAAATAATCTCAGTTATACCAGCTGCAATACACTCTTTAACCACATATTGAATAAGTGGTTTGTCAACAACCGGAAGCATCTCTTTTGGAATTGCTTTAGTTGCAGGTAACATGCGCGTACCCAAACCGGCAACAGGGATAACCGCTTTTTTGACTTTTCTACTTGCTGAACTTTCTAAATTTGATGTCATTTTATTTCCTTAATACAATTAACCAACAGTGGAGCTATAGGTACCGTCACTACGGCGACCATTAACAAATGTATTTTTGACTCGCACTGACTTTAACACATAAGCAATCCAAATACAGGTATAAATGATTGCTATAACAATATCTTTTATAAAAGAAAACTCGAATTTAACTTCAAAAGGTAACACTATAAAAAGATACCAACATCTTTGAATTAGCTTAAAAACAATAAAACTGCTACTAAATATAATAAAAAAGTTAGGAAATTTATAACTTTTAGTAAAATATAAAAATAGAATATAAGCGTTTAAAAGCAAAAATAAACAATTTAGCCCCATGTCACCTAAAATAAACAGACCCAAATGAATTGTGTGCATTTCCGAGTAGGGATCCAATAATTGTGTCCACACGCCGATAAAATTAATCGCATTTAGTCTAGAAAAAGTAACATATCCAATAAAAATAAAACAAAAAATTAATTCAATACCAACTAAAATTAGCCAACCGCCTAATCCTTTAAGTTCTTTTCCCTTTATCATTTTTATTCCTGTTTAATGATTGATAAATCATTAGATTCGATGAGTAAAGGATTATCCCTATCTTTGGCTAAAGAATCAATAGAGATATAAACGATTTGGCAGTTCTGTAACAGTGCTTGTCTTACTACGAATTTGGCTTTACGGTCACGAGCTTCTTTTTGAGCTTTGCTGATGTAAAGATCATCGTATCCATCATCGTACAAAGAAGCCCTTTCGAACAAATTTGGTGCTCGCCAAAATGTTTCTTTAGGATAATCTCGCACCAAAATTTGATCGGTTAATTTACCTTTTATTCCGGCATAACTACTTGGTAAATGTTTGCTTGCTCGGCTCTGGGCAATATAAACATGCTGATAATTTTGTATATTTGAGGGAAGTTTATTTAATAAAAATTCAAGTCCCGATAGGTTTGAATACTGACAATTTTCCAGCGTTAAAGGTGCAGTTCGATAGTTTAACGAACCGCACCCAACAAGAAAAAATAATGTAACTATAGGTAAAATACGTAACATTTTTACTCTAAAACATAGTTAAAAACGGAAATATTGCTAGGCATATATAACCTTAGTTACATTTTATCACTCACTTTTTCGGCAGTATGTGAAATGGCTTTTCCGCCAGATTGAACATCTTGACCAACACCTTTAACAGTGTTACATCCAACAACAAGTGTTGTCATAGCAATACCAAATATCAACATTAACATTTTATGGAACATACAATATACTCCTTTAGTAATATGATTATTTTAATGTAGCAAATGCTTCTGCCACACGGTAGATATTATGGTGATTTAAACCCGCTACACACATCCTTCCGCTGCCCACCAAATAAACAGCAAAATTATCTTTCAATTGTGTAACTTGCTCTTTACTAAAACCGGTATAACTGAACATGCCTCGCTGTTTAACCAAATAATCAAAATTACGGTTAGGTGCAGCAGTTTTTAATAATTCAACCAACATTGTACGCATAGTTACAATGCGATTTCTCATTGATTCGACTTCTTTAAACCATTGCACTTTAAGCTCTGGATGATTTAATACATAACTCACTAATTGCGCACCATAAGCTGCTGGGCTTGAATAATTCTGGCGAACGGTGGCTTGTAACTGCCCTAATACGCAGGCAGCGATGTCACTGTTATCGCATAAAACGGATAATCCCCCAACACGTTCACCATAGAGTGAAAATGTTTTCGAAAATGAGTTACTGACAAATCCACACAATCCTGTATCTGCCATTTTGCGAATCGCATAGGCATCATCGTCAATACTCTCACCAAAACCTTGATAAGCAATATCCATAAATGGAATAAGATCACGGGCCTTTAACACCTCGATTACTTTATCCCACTGCGTATGTGTTAAATCAGAACCTGTCGGGTTATGGCAACAAGGATGAAGTAACACAATGCTTTTAGCCGGTAATTGATTTAAGGTTTCAAGCATTGCTTCAAATTTTACACCACAAGTTTGCTCATCAAAATAGGGATATTTGTTTACCTTGAACCCTGCACCACTAAAAATAGCGATATGATTTTCCCATGTTGGATCGCTGACCCATACTTCAGATTTTGGGAAATAGCGAAATAAAAAATCAGCCCCTACTCTAAGAGCGCCTGAACCGCCTAACGTTTGTATCGTTGCTATACGTTTATCTTTATAAGCCGAATGGTCTTCACCAAATAATAGAGACTGAATTGATTGGCAATACGTTGGCAAGCCACTCATTGGCAAATACAATTGTGCACCTTGATTGAGATGATAAATATCATCACGAGCAGTTTTTATACATTGTAATTGGGGAACCACGCTGTTGTCATCATAATAATAACCAATACTTAAATTCGTTTTATTATCTCGACTATCATTCATAAACTCAGCGACTAACGATAAAATGGGATCCCCTGCATACGGTTCTACTTTTTCAAACATGTTCACAATCCATTCGGCACAAAAAACAACAATAAATATTTGTAGATTATTGCACCAACTTTATTGGCAATCAATCATTAAATAACAGTTTAACAATAAATAATTAATTTGATTTTGGGTTAGAAAATGGCTGTATTTTTGATACTAAAAAGTAATAGATGAGATAACTAAAAATATAATGTGTTTTGACCCGCTTTTTTATACTAAAATTTGGGATTTACTGAAGTTTTTTGAAAAAAATTAGCACCTTTTGGTGCTAATCAGGTAAGCAAATTTATTTAGCAGCAATAACTTCAATTTCGACTTTAGCATCTTTAGGAATTCGAGCAACTTGTACGCAAGAGCGAGCAGGGAAAGAGGCATTATTTTCAGTAAAAAATGCTTCGTATACCCCATTTACCGCGGCAAAGTCATTCATATCAGCTAAAAAAATAGTTGTTTTGACGATATTACTGACTTGATAACCGGCCGCAGTGACAATCGCTTTAACATTGGCTAAACTTTGTTTGGTTTGTTCTTTCACACAACTTGGCATGTCACCTGTGGTGGGGTCCAGTGGGATTTGTCCTGAGGCAAATAACATATTACCTAAATCGACCGCCTGAACATAAGGCCCAATTGCAGCAGGTGCTTTGTCAGTACTAATTACTTTTGCCATACTCTGTTCTCCTTATTTAATCTACCCAACTTTTTAATAACTAAAATGGTTAAGGTATTTGCTTCTTGTTTGTCCTCATTTCAACAGGATCGCAATTTGCTGTCAAGCCGGCGTAAAATTATGATCGTGGGACTTATTGAAATTTTCTGATATGATAATTACAATTTTTTATTTATTACGAGAGTTAATATGTTCGAGAATTTAACCGACCGTTTATCACAGACATTTCGCAATATCAGTGGTCGTGGACGACTATCTGAAGACAATATTAAAGATGCACTACGCGATGTACGTATGGCATTACTTGAAGCTGATGTCGCCCTGCCAGTAGTTCGTGAATTTATTAATCAAGTTAAAGAAAAAGCTGTTGGATTAGATGTCAGTAAGAGTCTAACACCAGGTCAAGAATTTATCAAAATAGTTCAAGATGAACTTACCCGTGCAATGGGGGAAGTCAATAGTTCGCTCAATTTGGCAACCCAACCACCTGCGGTGATGTTAATGGCAGGGTTACAAGGTGCAGGTAAAACAACCAGTGTTGCTAAACTGGCTAAATTTCTAAAAGAAAAACAGAAAAAGAAAGTACTTGTGGTGTCTGCCGATGTTTATCGACCTGCGGCAATTAAACAGTTAGAAACACTGGCTAAAGCGATTGATGTTGAGTTCTTTCCATCTGATATTACTGAAAAACCGGTCAGTATTGTAAATAAAGCTATTTCTCATGCAAAATTACAATTCTTTGATGTACTTATTGTCGATACTGCGGGTCGTTTGCATGTTGATAACGACATGATGGATGAAATCAAAGCGCTTCATCAAGCCATTAATCCAATTGAGACATTATTTGTGGTTGACGCCATGACCGGGCAAGATGCTGCCAATACGGCTAAAGCGTTCAATGATGCTTTGCCACTTACCGGTGTAATTTTAACCAAAGTTGATGGCGATGCGCGTGGTGGTGCGGCGCTATCTATTCGTCATATTACTGGTAAGCCGATAAAATTCTTAGGTATGGGCGAAAAAACTGACGCTTTAGAGCCGTTTTACCCCGATCGTATTGCTTCGCGCATCTTAGGTATGGGTGATGTACTCTCTTTGATTGAAGAGTTGCAGCATAATGTCGATCGCGAAAAAGCAGAAAAAATTGCTAAAAAACTGAAAAAAGGCGATAAGTTCGATTTTAATGACTTTCAAGACCAACTCAAACAGATGCGTAATATGGGTGGAATGGGTACTCTGTTGGCTAAATTACCTGGTGTTGGTCAACTTCCTGATCATATCAAAGCGCAGATGGATGATAAAATCACTATCAAAATGGAGGCCATTATTGGTTCGATGACATTAAAAGAACGCGCCAATCCAGAAATCATCAAAGGTTCACGTAAACGCCGTATTGCAAATGGATCGGGCACACAAGTACAAGATGTCAACAAACTATTAAAACAGTTTGAAGATATGCAGAAAATGATGAAAAAAATGAAAGGCGGTGGCATGATGAAAATGATGCGCCAAATGAAAGGACTAATGGGCGGTGGAATGGGGTTCCCACCTCGTTAAGGCGTTATAAATCAATTTTTCTCTGAGCGATAATCATCGCTATCTTTGTATAAGCTGTTCATAAAAATATCGCGCGGATAAACAGCGCGATATTAATTTTAATAAATTAATCTTGTTACTTATTTTCTGGGTTTGGTTTAACCGATTTAATCTTTACTGGACGACTCATGGTTAGCACGGTGCCTATTGATGAGATAATAATGAAAATAATGGCTAGCCACTGGTTGTAAGTTAACTGTTCATGCAAAACCACTAATCCAGAAAGCGCGGCAAAAACAGGTGACAAACTCATTAATGTACTAAATGTTTGCGCTGGTAATCTCGGTAAAGCAATCATATCTAATCCATAAGGAATCGCCGATGCTAATAACGAAACCACGAAAACCAGAGGCAGTAATTCCAACGAAAACATTGTGCTACCACTTTGCAAAATACCAATAGGAAATAAAAAGCAGGTAGCAATCACCGCCCCAACAGCAACACTTGATGCACCATAAAGCATGCTAGCTTTACGTCCAAACAAAATGTAACACGCCCAACCACTTCCAGCTAACAATGCAAATAAAATCCCTATAGGATCTAAATTGTCTGACACTTGATAAAATGGCAACAGCATGAAAAGACCAACAATAGCAATACTAAGCCAAATAAAATCAAGTAATTTACGTGAAGAACACATTGCAACCATAATCGGCCCCGTGAGTTCAATAGCAACAGCAATCCCCAAAGGCACTCTTGCAATTGCGTTATAAAATGCTAAATTCATACAACCAATTGAAATTCCATACAAAAAAATATATTTCAATGCCTGCTTTGTCATTGTTTTACGCCATGGTTTGAAGATAAAGATCAACATAATTGCCGAAAAAAACAATCGCCAAGCCGTCATTCCCTCTGGCCCCAATACGGGAAATAAATATTTAGCGATAGATGCACTGCCTTGAACTGAAATCATCGAAATAAAAATTAACAAAACAGGCCAAGACCTTTTAAGCATAAATAATCACCATAATCAAACTTTGAAGTTATTGGAATAAAACTCATGATAAAAATTTCAGAAAACGATGCGCTTAATCATAGAAGCGCACATAAAAAACTGACTTATTAGTTTTCTCTTTTCACTGATAATAAGGCAAGAGCTTGTAGCGCTTGTTTATAAGGCGAATCTGGTAAAATAGCGATAACATCAAACGCTTTTTGCGCTTCTTTTTGAGCGGTTTGTAACGTAAAATCAAGCGAACCACATTCATCCATAATTTGTAAAATACGATCTAATAAGTTACGTCCATTACCTTGCTTTATTGCTTGGCGAATTAATTCCGCATCTTGAAAATTTTTAGTGTGATGCATCGCATGTAAAAGAGGTAAGGTCGGTTTGCCTTCATTAAGATCATCCCCTAAATTTTTACCCAATTTTTGATTGCTATCAGCGCTATAATCTAAAAGATCGTCGATGATTTGAAAGGCCGTACCTAGATATTTACCATATTCCTGTAAAGCCAACTCTTGCTCTTCATTTGCACCAGCTAGCACAGCAGCAGAATGCGAGGTTGCCTCGAATAAACGAGCCGTTTTGCGATAAATTACCTCTAAATATTGTTCTTTGGTAATATCAGGATCATTACAATTAATGAGTTGTTGTACTTCTCCTTCAGCAATCACATTGGTAGCAGTCGACATAATTTTTAAGACTTTGAACGATTCTGTACGCACCATCATTTGAAAAGAGCGTGTATAAATATAATCACCTACAAGTACACTAGCAGCATTACCAAAAAGCGCATTTGCCGTTGATTGACCACGGCGTAAATCCGATTCATCAACAACATCATCATGCAATAAGGTGGCTGTATGAATAAATTCGATAAAAGCTGCGGTGATAATATGTTTATCACCTTGGTAATTGAGTGCTTTGGCAATTAATAATGCAATAACGGGGCGTATGCGCTTCCCACCACTACTAATAATATAATTGCCCAACTGATTAATTAAAGCCACATCAGAACTTAGCTCTGCCTGTATAGCTTTATTAACTTTAATAAGATCTTCTTTAACAAGATCGAGTATTTGATTCATTGATGGAGTATTCATCAGCCTAACCACTATAAACAATTGATATTTATTTTCTATTATCTGATAAATATTATTAGGCAACAAGGTGTCATCTATCATATTTTAAAAAAGACTACAAATGATAAGCATTTTCATTTAGAATAATTCCCTTAAGTTGAAAATGATAATCATTATGAAGATTAACTTTGATATAGACATCGATGATACCAAGGCGCCTTTAAGCCCAACTAAAAAAAAGACCCAAAATGCCTATGTATGTGCATCAGTTTCTGTACTGTCTCATCTTGTATTATTTGCGCTATTATTTAGTTCTGTCTTACTTGCCCAAAATATCGTAGTCGACGAAGGTGATAATTCAATTAAAGCTGTCATGGTTGATCTATCACTGTTGGCAGCACCAGAACAATCCCTAGTAGAAGATAAACCAGATATTCAAGGGATAGAAAATAGCGAACTTATTGATAACCAAAAGATCGAAGAAACACCAATACAACCGGTTATTGAACCAATTGTCGAACCTGAAGTTAAAGAAGAAAAAACAGAATCCATTATTGAAAAAATAACCGATAAACCGACCATTGAACCCAAAAAGAAAATTGAAACCCAAAAAGAACCAAAACCGAAGAAAAAGGCCCCACCAATTCAAAAAGCATCGCATAAGCAAGTGAGACAAGAAGTGATTAACGAAAATATTGCTAATACTTCTGTAGCTCCACAAATTTCAGATAGCCGTCAATATTCTGGCACCCCTTCACCAATAAGGAGAAATCAACCAGAATACCCACGCCGAGCGCTTGATATGCGCTTAGAAGGTTATGTAGTAGCGCTGTTTGATGTAAACAGTGATGGACACGTTGAAAATATTCGTATTATTGAAGCAAATCCTAATAATATTTTTAATCGTTCTGTCATTAATGCCATGAAAACGTGGAAATATAAACCAATTGCAGCCAAAGATCTGAAAATAAAAATTATCTTCAATCGCGATAAATCAATTAGTTTAAATTAATCACAACAAATAAAACCGCTGTAACATCTATTTCTATAGCATCTGTATAGTTAATAAATGGCAGCGGCAAATGGTAATCACCTAAAAATCACAGCAACAACATGGCTAATGAGTAAGTTTGTTCCCCATCAGTTTTTCAATCTCCGCAGGACTTTTAGGGACATCACTGGTCAAAACTTCATTTCCTGATTGAGTAATTAAGATATTATCTTCAATTCGAATGCCGATACCTTTATATTGCGCTGGCACATCGGCATCTTGATTAATATATAAACCCGGTTCCACCGTTAACACCATGCCCGGCGCTAAAATTCGATCTCGATTGCTACCCACATCGTGCACATCAATCCCCAACCAATGTCCTAAACCATGCATATAAAATGTGCTATAAGCTTTATCAGCAATTAAAGTATCAATATCGCCATGCATAATACCTAATCTGACTAAACCTTCGACCATTGTTCTAACGACATAATGATTCACCTCCATAATAGAAGTTCCTGGCTTTAGTAACTTAATGGCTTGATATTGTGATGCTAAAACAATATCGTAAATTTCACGCTGAGCTTGACTAAATTGACCATTAATAGGAAAGGTACGAGTTATATCCCCCGCGTAATATTGATACTCACAGCCGGCATCAATCAAGACTAGATCGCCCGCTTTTAACTGTTCATTATTATTCTCATAATGCAATATACAGCCATTATTGCCACTACCGACAATAGTATTATAAGCAGGAGCGCGTGCACCATGCCAAGCAAATTCATGTAAAATTTCAGCTTCCAGTTGATATTCAAACATGCTCGGCTTACATTTTTGCATAGCTCGAACATGTGCTTTTGCGCTAATTTGACAAGCTTGACGTAAAATAGCCATTTCAAAGTCTGATTTAAACATACGCATTTCATGCACTATCGGTCGCCAATCAATAATGCAATTGGGTACAGAAAGATTCGTTCTATAACCTTGACGCAACCTCCTCATTGCATTATCAACAAAATTATCAGCATATACATACTGTTGAGCGGCATGGTAAATGATTGTTTTACCATTTAATAAATTGGGTAATACAGTATCAAGTTCATCAAATGGATAAGCTTCATCAACCAAAATAGCGTCTAATGCTGCCTGTTGTCCTAACCGATAACCTGTCCACGTTTCGGCTAATCGCTCTTTTTTACGATTAAATAAGACATATTTAGGTATATTATCTTGTTGTTTAATAACAGCAAAAACCGCTTCTGGTTCAGCAAAAAACGTAAAATACCAAAAATCACTATTTTGCCGATATGGATAATGTGTGTCATTACTGCGTGCCATTTCTGGAGCAGCAAAAAAAAGTGCAATACTATTTGTTGCCATCTGAGAAAGTAGTTTTTCCCTACGTGCCAAAAGTTCTATTTTGATATTGCTGTTTATCATTGTCATGACCTTAATAGAGGTATTAATATTAATGAATTGTTGGAGAAATATCTGTCTCATTAAATTCATCGAAACAGAGCATAGCCGTTATGCGAACATACTCTTTAATCTCTTCAAATGCAAAACCGAGCTCTTGTTCATCATCGCTTTCGTCATAACCTAATTTCACAATTTGGCGTAAATCATAAATTGCTTCGCCAACATCGTCTTTAAGGCGATTAATTTTGGGTTGCGCAAGACCAATACCAAGCAAAAAATGGTTAACCCAACCAACCAAATCATCGATTTGCGCAAACAGATCATGGCTACTGAGTAACAGTTCAAATTCAAAGTTTTCATTAAAAAACTGTTGTTTAGTTAAATTATAGAGGTTTTTAATTTGCTCATCTAACGACGCGTCAAACACTTGTCCATTATTCAACATATCTTTAACTAATGAACGCCAACTCTCATCATGATTACCACCAGCTAAGATACCAGAAAGAAAACCATGCAACTCAGCAGCGGTAATACCTATTTTATTTTGGACTAGTTGACGATTAAATTCATCATAATTAATAGTATCAGACATAAACTCCACCCTAATCTTGTCACATCACTGAAAATGCACTATGCACTTTCTTCGATTATTAGTATATAATCCGTATCTAATTATAAATAATAAACAGGTTACTGTGCTTTATAAAGGAATTATTTTGAACATTGTAGGATTAATTGCGAAGTTGCCTCTGCAACGATTATGTCTATTATGCCTTTCAGGATTAGCATTATCGTTAGCGTCCTGTAGTTCATTTTTACCAAATAAAGGCATCATTATTCTTGATGTACAAGATAAAATACATACCAATGTAACCAGCCAAGATTTACCTAAATCGTATAAATTAGGTAATAGCGAACAAGAATTACAACGATTCGAAACCTTCTGCAAAGAAGAAATTCACGTATCACAGCTTGATGGTAGTGAAGAAATCGTTTTTGAAAATATTAAACACGGAATCCATGGGCAGGTAGAATTTAAAAACTGCAGTGACAAAGTCACTCGTATCTACCGATACTGATAAATTATAGCTAATACAATTGACTTAATATAAAAGAACAATGAAATCTTACTAGCCTTTCAGGCAGTTTTTATTTATATTGGTCGCTGAAATAAAAATATTTTGGGAGTAAAAAAAATATGTACACACAAGATGTCACCATTACTGCATCTAACGGCCTTCATACCCGCCCTGCTGCGCAATTTGTTAAAGAAGCCAAAAACTTCAATGCAGAAATCACTGTCACATCTGATGGAAAAAGTGCAAGTGCTAAAAGTCTATTTAAATTACAGACGTTGGGTTTAACACAAGGGACAACAATTAGCATTTCTGCCGAAGGCGAAGACGAAAAAGAAGCTGTACAACATCTAGTAAAATTAATTCCAGAATTAGAATAATCTCTCCCAATTAGATATGAACGGTTTTAAAATTGAATAAGGATTAAATGTTATGGTATCAGGTACACTTGTTTCCCCCGGTATCGCTTTTGCTAAAGCGCTATTATTAAAAGAAGAGCCTATTGTTATCAATAATAGACAAATTCTCGATAACAAGATTGACGCTGAAATTGAGCGCTTTAAAGAAGCTCGAGAAAAATCAAGCAAACAACTGCATACGATTATGGAACGAGCAAAATCTACGCTAGGCGAAGATAAAGCAGCCATTTTTGAGGGGCATATTATGCTTCTTGAAGATGAGGATCTTGAACAAGAAGTCATTTCTCGTATCCAAAGTAAACATTCTACTGCTGATGCCGCGGTTCAATCAGTTTTTGAAACTCAAGCTAAAGAATTAGAAAATTTAGATGATGAATATCTAAAAGAACGTGCTGCTGATATTCGTGATATTGGAAAACGATTACTTAAAAATATTTTAGGTATCGAAATCGTTGATTTAAGTGCAATTAGTCAACCTTGTATTTTAGTTGCAACTGACTTAACACCATCGGAAACAGCTCAGCTAAACTTAGAAATGGTATTAGGTTTTATTACGGATGCAGGTGGACGAACTTCACATACCTCTATCATGGCTCGCTCATTAGAAATCCCTGCTATTGTTGGTACATCTAATGCAACTCAAGCAATCAAACAAGGGGATTTTGTTATTTTGGATGCGATAAATAATGCCATTTATATCAATCCAGATCACACCACTCAAGAAAAATTAAAACAAGTTCAAACTAAATATATTAACGACAAAGAAGAATTGGCTAAATTGAAAGATCTACCTGCAGTCACCCTTGATGGTCACCAAGTAGAAATTTGTGGCAACATTGGTACTGTGCGTGATATTGCAGGTGCGGAACGTAACGGCTATGAAGGTGTTGGTCTATACCGTACTGAATTCCTATTCATGGACCGCGAAGCCTATCCTGATGAAGAAGAACAGTTTAAAGCTTATAAAGAAGTAGCTGAATCTACCAATGGTTTATCCGTAATTGTCCGTACTATGGATATTGGTGGTGATAAAGATGTGCCTTATATGCATTTACCAAAAGAAGAAAACCCTTTCTTAGGCTGGCGTGCAATTCGTATCTGTTTAGATCGCAAAGAAGTTCTTCATGCACAATTACGCGCAATTTTACGTGCATCAGCATTTGGTAAATTACGCATTATGTTCCCAATGATTATTTCTGTGGAAGAAATTCGCACATTAAAATCTGAAATCAATATTCTTAAAGAACAATTAAATACCGAAGGTAAAGCATTCGATAAAAATATTGAAATCGGTGTAATGATTGAAACTCCAGCAGCTGCCGTAATTGCACATCATTTAGCCAAAGAAGTAGATTTCTTTAGTATCGGAACCAATGATTTAACACAATATACGCTTGCAGTTGATCGTGGTAACGAATTGATCTCTCACCTTTATAATCCATTTTCACCTTCAGTGTTAACACTGATTAAAAAGGTTATAGATGCTTCTCATAAAGAAGGAAAATGGACTGGTATGTGTGGCGAGCTTGCTGGTGATGAAAGAGCCACAATTCTATTACTGGGTATGGGACTTGATGAATTTAGTATGAGTGCCGTATCTATTCCTAAAATTAAAAAATTAATTCGTAACACTAACTATGAAGAGGCGAAAAAATTTGCTGATACTGTACTAGAAAAAGCAACCTCTAAAGAAGTTATTGATTTAATTGAAAATTATGCTAATGAAAAGCAAATCTGTTAGGAGACAATAATGGGTCTATTCGATAAAATTAAGCAATTCGTATCTGATGATAATAAAAACAGCATCGAGATTATTGCCCCTTTAAGTGGTGAAATTGTCAAAATCGAAGATGTACCAGACGTGGTTTTTGCTGAAAAAATCGTTGGTGATGGTGTTGCAATCAAACCATCAGGAAATAAAATTGTTGCACCATTAAATGGTAAAATTGGCAAAATTTTCGAAACTAACCACGCTTTTGCTATTGAATCAGATGAAGGCATTGAACTTTTTGTTCACTTTGGTATTGATACCGTAGAACTAAAAGGTGAAGGCTTTACTAGAATTGCAGAAGAAGGCCAACAAGTAAAAGTAGGCGATACCATTATTGAAATCGATCTACCACTACTTGAAAGCAAAGCCAAATCAGTGTTAACACCTGTGGTCATTTCAAATATGGAAACAGTCGTTGAGTTAACCAAATTATCAGGCTCTGTCGAAGCAGGTAAAACCCCAATAATGCGAATTAAAAAATAAGCAAACACATTCTTCCACATAAAAAAACCTTCAGCCTAAACTGAAGGTTTTCTTTTATCTAAATAAACTCACCAATTGGCTAAAACAACCTAACGCCATTTCTTGTATTGGTTAATTAAATTATTGGTTGAATCATCATGAGAATTTACAGGTTTATCGTCCGCTAATTCAGGTAAAATTCGTCCTGCTAATTGCTTACCAAGCTCCACACCCCATTGATCAAAACTGAAGATATTCAAAATAACGCCCTGAGTAAATATCTTATGCTCATACATCGCAACCAATGCACCGAGAGTATAAGGTGTGATCTTTTTCACTAATATCGAATTCGTCGGCTTATTACCGTCAAAAACCTTAAACGGAACAATAGACTTCACCTCATCAAGCGTCTTACCAGCAGCAATAAATTCTTGCTCGACTTGTTCTTTTGTTTTACCAAAAGCTAACGCTTCGGTTTGAGCAAAAAAGTTAGATAGCAATTTAGGGTGATGATCGCCAACAGGATTATGGCTAATCGCCGGTGCAATAAAATCGCAAGGAATAAGTTTAGTACCTTGATGAATTAACTGATAAAAAGCATGTTGACCATTTGTTCCCGGTTCACCCCAAATAATTGGACCGGTGGTATAAGGTGTTTTATGACCATTGCGATCTACACTCTTACCATTTGACTCCATATTCCCTTGTTGAAAATAAGCAGCAAAACGGTGCATATACTGATCATAAGGCAAAATAGCCTCGGTTTCGGCACCATAAAAGTTATTATACCAAATACCGATTAAGGCAAGCAAAGCAGGGATATTTTTGTCGATTGGCGCACTTTGAAAATGTTTATCCATCGCATGACCGCCTGCCAAAAATTGCTTAAAGTTATCAAACCCAATGGATAACACAATCGATAACCCAATCGCAGACCATGACGAATAACGTCCACCAACCCAATCCCAAAATTCAAACATATTGGTAGTATCAATACCAAATTTTTCAACTTCCTTCGCATTGGTTGACAACGCAACAAAATGCAACGCAACAGCTTTATCATCCTTAGCAGCATCAAGTAACCATGCACGTGCAGTCTGCGCATTAGTCATTGTTTCTTGCGTAGTAAAGGTTTTAGAAGCCACTAAAAATAACGTCGTTTCAGGATCCAACTCTTTTAGTGTTTCAACGATATGCGTCCCATCAACATTCGACACAAAATGCATAGTTAAGTGATTTTTATAAGGACGTAACGCTTCAGTAATCATATGTGGACCAAGGTCAGAACCACCAATTCCAATATTCACTACATCCGTAATCGCCTTGCCGGTATAGCCTTTCCATTCGCCACTAATAATTTTTTTACTGAATGATTCCATTTTAGCTAAGACAGCGTTAACATCATCCATCACATTTTTACCGTCAACATAAATTGGAGTATTTGATACATTGCGTAACGCCACATGTAATACCGCTCGGTCTTCGGTACGATTAATCTTCTCTCCACTATACATAGCCTGTGTTGCGCCAGCTAGATCGCATTCGTCAGCAAGCTTATAAAGCAATGCTAACGTCTCTTGCGTTATAAGATTTTTTGACAAATCAACCAAAAACTCATCTTCAAAAGAAATACTGAGCTTTTCAACACGTCGGGATTCTTCTTTTAAAATCTGGGCAATTGTTTTGGTATGGTGTTTTTCATAACTAGCTTGGAGTGATTTCCAAGACGTAGTAGTAGTTGGGTCAATTGACTTTAACATAGTTATTCCTTAATAATATGGGATTGTAGCCATAATATAACTATGCCTAACATGATGCAAGATAAGGATCTTATCGATTAAAATGAAGTTATTTTTATAAAAAACAATAAAATAAAAAGTTAAATAAAATCAATAACTTTTCTGACTGATTTTTATTATACTAAAATCTTCTACATACATGCTTAGTATTATTAGATGAAAATAGTTAATGAACATGTCTTTTGGTCAGGCTCTAATTGATATTATTAGGTGGTAAGGTTAATAGTGTTTTGTGGTTAAATAAAATGATGTAATTAACTAAATATTGTTATTCAATATCAAATAAAGCTAAATTAAGATAACTACAAAAGCAAAAAAGCCCAGCATCACTGCTGGGCTCTCTCTAATTTAAAAGTCTGGCGGCACCCTACTCTCACATGGGTAATACC
>NZ_WTFC01000127.1:0-288 GCF_009795795.1 Gilliamella sp. Pas-s95
GTGGTCACTGTAACTATTTTATTCACCCAAGGTCAAAACGTCCGAAACCACCGCACCTAATTTATTCTATTCACCAAAACAAAAAAGGCCTGATTTTTCGCCAAAAATCAGTCAGAAAAGGTATTGATTTTATTAAAGTTTTTCTGGCTGTTTTTTTTACAAAAACTGCCTTACAAAAACACAACAATCCATCCCAAAAAACGATGGTTATGTTATTTGTCCTATTCCGGCGTCAGAATGTGCCGACAACAGAGCGAGGTTAGCACGCCAAACAGGGATGTTTGGCGA
>NZ_WTFC01000041.1:0-25057 GCF_009795795.1 Gilliamella sp. Pas-s95
TTTAAAATCGAATGTATATTTTTTTGCCATAATTTTATTCCCAAAAGTAGATTTAAACAATCCAACTTTTGGGGGGCAGTTCATTCGCTTTAATTCCCTTAGCTCGGACGTGGTCACTATAGCTATTGTATTCACCAAAGGTCAAAACGTCCGAAACCTGCGCACTTAATTTCTTCTATTCACCAAAACCAAAAAAAGACCTAATTTTCCGCCCAAAAATCAGTCAGAAAACATATTGATTTTATTAAAGTTTTTATACAGTGTTTTTTAGTCAAAAAACACCACCCAAAACCCTCCCCCAAAGCCCGCCAACGTATGTTGACTTAAACTTTAACAAAACTTTACAAAATTTTAACGGAAAAAGTAGCGCATTATTAACCAAGCGGCTATAATTTAAGGGCTTTCAAAGCAAGGGAGTGCTCGTTAGTCGAGCAATTAGTTACAAAAAATGTAAATAAAACAAAAATTTACTTGACAGGATGATCGAAATGCGCTACCATTTATGGCATCTGGCATCTGGCATCTGGCCTGCCAAACCTACGCCCTAAATCTTTTTCAATTTCACCGTAGTCGAAATCAGACACAGTTCTTATTTTTATCACCGAAATTATCAAACTCATTGCGCTTGGCGAGGTCGTCGGGGTGTTCGTCGTGGTTAGGTTTTTTACTTAGCTCGCTTAGTTTTTCTAATTTTTCTATCTTACTTAAGTTACCAAGCTTACTTAGATCATTTAGCTTACCTAGATTGTCGCTGTTCTTCGTGCTGTTGTTGTCATATACACAGAGTTCTGTGGCCTTAACGGCGCATACATCAAGAGTAATTGAAGGTACTTTACCGTATTTAATGTTCGACGGTGGTTGGACAAAGGTAACAGATACAGACAGTTTATTGTCTATTAAGTTGCAGGATGATCGAGTTATCACGCCATCTACTAATCCATCAAGTGTGACAAATCCGATAATTTTGCCGTATGTGGAGAGTAACTTAAGTCATATAGCAATGGTTGTTCCGTCATCACAGAGTTCAATTAGTATAAATGATTTGGTTGTTCAAGGTAATTGGGGAGATGATGATGGGGATGGTCAGGGTGCTAATGGAGTTACCGCATCGGGGAATATATCGGTATCGTTTACGGATAAGGATGGCAATACCGTTAATCGTAACGATGCATTAAGTATTTGTAATGCTCCTTATAGGGTAACTTTAAGTAGTTCAGGGGGATATTTACAAACACAGTACGGAGTTCCTAATAGGACTAGTTTTAGTGGTCAGACGGTGACATATTATATCAGTCCGTATGGTGGTCCTGTTGTTTGTCACACAAGGCCAAATCTTAGTTATGGCACAGACGGTTTCACCGGCCCATCTAACATATGGTCTCTTACAAAGGGTTTTTTAAGTCAGTCAAATGATTCATTATCTTACGACCAAAACTTTCCAACTACAGGTGCTGATGGATTGTATTTTGATTTGCTCATAGGTGGGGTGGATGGAAGTCAGTTGACATGGTCTCCGGTCACGCGTGGTGGAATAACGGCTACGGTGACAAGTGTAGCAGCTAATGATAGGTGGATTCCTGGTGTTGATAAAGAAAAAGTTGTCGCACGGGTAACGTTAAGCGGTCCTAGGGCTGATAGTACTCAGATAGGGTCAGATAATCCTAGTCCGCTTACTCCATTGCCATCTTTGCCACAGACATTTGAGTTGGTGGGTAGGGATAGTAGGGATAATGTGGTGGTTAAATATGGATTTGTGTTAAAGCAGTGGTTTGTCCATCGGGGTAATAAAGACGCTAGTCAGTCTGACCAAATATCTTGGTGCAATCGTTTGGGTTATCGTGCGCCACAAGTTAAGGATTTAACTAATGCGGTTTGTTCTGGTTGGCATTCAGGATTTTGGTGTCGAGGCGCAGTAGGTGCCACGCCGTCGTCTAGTAATAATCATTACAAGCGTCACATAGGTGCTGGTTTTTTTACGGAGTGGGGCATCCTTTACCGCTACGCTGATGCGGGTTTTGTCGACAACATCTACTGGACGAGCGACGTTTCAGGTGGCAATAGCTTCACTGTCGCTTGGGACCTCGGCGACATTAACAGCTTCAGTGCCGGTTACAGCCTTTATGGCCTTTGTACCACACCTTAGCTTTTATATCTTAGTCCTTAATCCTTGGCGGGAGCGGTTGTGGTGCCTGAGAGGACAATCTAACAAACAACAGCGCCCCGTACTGTGAAGCGCCGAGTTAATAAGATTGGGAGTGAATATAAAACAAATAAGAATAACCAAGCAGTTGGTGGATAAGTGTTTGTTGTGTACTTTGAAATAGTGGTGTTAATTTAACGAATGGAATCAATTAAATACTTGGCATAATATGCCTACCAGTAAAATTAGCACTACTAGCACAGCACTTATTCATCACCCAAGACTTTCAACCTAAAATTGTCACGCAAGCTTGCTGATAAAAGGGAAGAAAGTTAGGGGATATGGCTAAATCAGCAACATACGCATCTAGGTTGCAACTTCCCGACTGGGGTGCGAATGATTTTTGATTTTAGTTATACACCAACTGACTTGGCCCTCAAAACAAAGTTAAAAAAACACACGGTAATCTATAAAAATAACATAGTAAAAATTGGTCAGAAAAGGTATTGATTTTATTAAAGTTTTTATAAAGTGTTTTTTAGTCAAAAAACACCACCCAAAACCTTCCCCCAAAGCCCGCCAACGTATGTTGACTTAACCTTTAACAAAACTTTACAAATTTTTAACGGAAAAAGTAGCGGATTATTAACCAAGTGGCTATAATTTAAGGGCTTTCAAAGCAAGGGAGTGCTCGTTAGTCGAGCAATTAGTTGCAAAAAATGTAAATAAAACAAAAATTTACTTGACAGGATGATCGAAATGCGCTACCATTTATGGCATCTGGCATCTGGCATCTGGCCTGCCAAACCTACGCCCTAAATCTTTTTCAATTTCACCGTAGTCGAAATCAGACACAACTCTTATTTTTATCACCGAGGTCATTTCGCGTAGCGAAATCGGCGACTTTACCTGTAGGGTTATCGCTAAGGTCGAGGTACTTGTCTTTTCTATCTAAATTTTCAAGCTTACTTGGATTATTTAGATTCCCTAAATCCGCGTTGTTCTTCGTGTTGTTGTCATATACACAGAATTCTGTGGCATTAACGGCATATACATCAAGGTATATTGAGGGCAGTGCGCCATATTTAACGTTCGACGGTGGTCGAACAAAGATAATAGATACAGACAGTTTATTGTTTATTAAGTTGCAGGATGGTCGGGTTATCACGCCATCTACTAATCCATCAAGTGTGACAAATCCGATAATTTTGCCGTATGTGGGGAGTAACTTAGGTCATATAGCAATGGTTGTTCCGTCATCACAGAGTTCAATTAGTATAAATGATTTGGTTGTTCAGGGTAATTGGGGAGATGATGATGGGGATGGTCAGGGTGCTAATGGAGTTACCGCATCGGGGAATATATCGGTATCGTTTACAGATAAAAATGGCCGAACGGTCAGCCGTAGTGATGTATTAGATATATGCAGTGCACCTTATAAGATCACCTTAACAAGTACAAGTGGCACATTAGCAACCCTGTATGGTGTGCCAAGTAGTAGTAGTTTCAGTGGAGCAACGGTAGATTATTATATTAATCCGTATAGTGGTCCTGTTGTTTGTCACGCAAGGCCGAATTTGTTGTTTGGTGACACAACTGGCATCCATTCTAATGATTATCCTCGCTTTGCCGGCCCAGCTAACATATGGTCTCCTACAAAGGGTTTTTTAGCTCAGTCTCATAATTCATCCTCTTACAACCGAAATTTTCCTACAACGGGTGCTGATGGGTTGTATTTTGATTTGGACATAGGTGGAGTGGATGGAAGTCAGTTGAGTTGGATGGTTATCACAAATGGTAGTATAAGCGCAACGGTGAGTTGGACAAGGCCGCGTACAGATTCACACCAAGACCCATGGACTGGAGATACCATACAACATGATAACTGGATTAGAGATAAATCTAAGAATGTAACTCGGGTAACATTGCATGGTCCTAAAGCTGATAGTACTCAAATAAACTCAAGTAATCCAAGTTCACTAACACGTCCATCTTTGCCACAGACATTTGAGTTGGTTGGTAAGGATAGTAATGGTAATGTTGTCGTGAAATATGGCTTTGTGTTGAGGCAGTGGTTCGTCCATCAGGGTTATAAATATGATACCCCTTCTAATCAAATCACATGGTGTAATAGTTTAGGTTATCGTTTGTCACAGGTAAGGGATTTAACCAATGCAGTTTGTTCAGGAACGTGGAGTGGAGATAATTGTCAAGGTGCAGTAGGTGCCACGCCGTCGTCTAGTGATAATCATTACAAGCGTCACATAGGTGCAGGTTTTTTCACGGAGTGGGGCCGCATGGACAACTACGCTGATGCGGGCTTTGTAGGCGACCACTACCGGGCAAGCGACGTTAAAACAGATAACTTGTACTTCCTTGTCCACGCGGGAGACGGTTCCGTCAACGACTACTTTTTCCGATATTACGCTGTTTGCACCTTTTAGGTTTTAGTTCTTAATCCTTAGGGCGTGGAGGGCGGTTATGGTGCTAAGAGGAGTAATATAGACAAGAATAAAGCCCCCGAGGGGGCTATCCCTTAGGGTTGCGTTGTTGCGGTGAAGCTACAATAGCGCCGCCCCCCTCCGCCGATGCCGAAAGCGTGGCAGGCGGTGGCTCAGGGGTAAAATAAATAAGAATAACCAAGCAGTTGGTGGATAAGTGTTTGTTGTGTACTTTGAAATAGTGGTGTTAATTTAACGAATGGAATCAATTAAATACTTGGCATAATATGCCTACCAGTAAAATTAGCACTACTAGCACAGCACTTATTCATCACCCAAGACTTTCAACCTAAAATTGTCATGCAAGCTTGCTGATAAAAAGGAAGAAAGTTAGGGGGGATATGGCTAAATCAGCAACATACGCATCTAGGTTGCAACTTCCCGACTGGGGTGCGAATGATTTTTGATTTTAGTTATACACCAACTGACTTGGCCCTCAAAACAAAGTTAAAAAAACACACGGTGATCTATAAAAATAACATAGTAAAAATCGGTCAGAAAAGGTATTGATTTTATTAAAGTTTTTTGTTTCTGTTTTTAACAAAAAAACAAAGGCTTATTTTCTTTGCCTCATTCCGGCATCAAAATTTGCCGAAACCTAAGCGTTGACATAAATGTTACTTATTTCACAAAAAACCTAAAACTCAAACACAGATTTTTATCTGTACTATTTCAAACAATTTCGCCATAATGTTATAAAAATAACAACATTTAGCTATATTTGTTATTTTTATAACATCTCTATTTATTTACATACTAACAATATTTAATTAAACATTATTACAAAGACATTTTAAGGATCTCGTTATGAATTATGCAAAGTATATTGATCATACTTTACTCGCAATGAATGCGACAGAAGATCAAATTCGTAAGCTTTGTGATGAAGCTAAGGAATATCATTTTTATTCGGTTTGTGTAAATTCAGGCTATGTACCTTTAGCGGCAAGCTTACTTAATGGCAGTGATGTAAAAGTGTGTGCGGTGGTTGGCTTTCCACTTGGTGCCATGCTCACTAGCGCTAAAGCGTTCGAAACCGAAATGGCGGTTAAAGCTGGCGCTCAAGAAATCGATATGGTTATTAATGTAGGTTGGTTAAAAAGCAATGATTTCGATGCGGTTAAACATGATATTGAAGCAGTATTTAAAGCTTGTGGCGTTGTGCCATTAAAAGTTATTTTAGAAACCTGTCTATTAACCAAAGAAGAAATTGTCAAAGTTTGTACTATTTGTAAAGAAATTGGCGTTGCGTTTGTGAAAACATCAACTGGCTTTAGCGTGTCGGGTGCAACTGTTGAGGATGTTAAATTAATGCGCGACACTGTAGGTAAAGAGATGGGTGTTAAAGCATCGGGTGGTATTCGCGATCGTGCAACCGCTGAAAAAATGATTCAAGCAGGTGCAACGCGTTTAGGTGCAAGCGCAGGCATTGCTATTGTATCGGGTGATACCACATCATCAAGCAGTTATTAATCAATAAACTTATCAATAAGCGACTTTATGTCGCTTATTGATATTGATGGAATCTGAATGGAAACGCAATCGCAAAAAAGAATTAATGACCTCATTCAAATTTTAAAAAAAACAGATAAGGTTCATTTAAAACAGGCGGCTAAGTTGTTAGCGGTTTCAGAAATGACCATTCGACGAGATTTAAATAATATTCCTACATCATTAACGGTTTTAGGCGGTTATATTGTTAGTGAAGCTCGTTATCAAGCAACGCAATATTTTGTTTCAGATCAGCAAGATAAACAAGTTAACGAAAAGCTACATATTGCTAAACTAGCCAGCAAACTTGTTTATGCAAATGATACCGTCTTTTTTGATTGCGGTACCACAATCCCTTTTATCATTGATGCTATTGATGATGAAATAACCTTTACCGCTATCTGCTATTCATTAAACGCATTTTTAGCATTACAAAATAAACCTAATTGTAAGACAATTTTATGTGGTGGTTATTATCAGGTTAATAATGCTATTTTTACCTCTATTGGACAGCATTGCCAATTAAATTCGATTTGCCCAAATAAAGCGTTTATTTCAGCTGCTGGGGTTGATATATCACGAGGAGTCACTTGTTATCATTTTGATGAACTTGATATGAAGTTGCAAGCCATGAAACAATCTGACCTGCGTATTTTGATTGCCGATCATACTAAATTTAATCAAGTTAAACCGGCTTTGATTAGTGAATTAACGCTGTTTAATCAAATTATTACCGATAAAGCCCCCACTAAGGAATTTATCTCTTTTTTCAATAACCATAATATAAAACTGATGTATTAATATGAAAAATATCACAATTTTAGGGTCGACTGGTTCAATTGGTTGCAGTACGCTAGCGGTTATTGCTCAAAATCCATATCTGTTTAAGGCATATGCCTTAGTGGGTGGTCATAATGCAGCCAAAATGACTGAGCAATGTTTGGCATTTAAACCTAAATATGTTGCCATGGCAACAGAACAAGCAGCTGATGAGCTAAGAGCAAATCTTGCCAATCTAAAATTGGATATTGAAGTGTTAAGCGGTGAACAAGCCATTTGTGATTTAGTGCAGTTGTCCGAAGTCGATCAAGTGATGGCTGCTATTGTTGGTGCTGCTGGGCTAAAACCAACCCTTGCGGCAATTAAAAAAGGTAAACGTATTTTACTTGCCAATAAAGAATCACTTGTGACTTGTGGACATCTGTTTATGCAAGCAGTTAAAGAGTATGGCGCTGAGCTGTTACCAGTAGATAGTGAACATAACGCGATTTTTCAAAGTTTGCCAATGACGGTACAGCATAATTTAGGTTTTGCTAATTTGGCTGAACAGGGTATTACTAAAATAGTTTTAACGGGTTCTGGTGGGCCATTTCGCGATTGGGAAATAGATAAGCTTGCATCGGTTACGCCAGCGCAAGCGGTTGCACATCCTAATTGGTCGATGGGTAAAAAAATTTCTGTGGATTCGGCAACCATGATGAACAAAGGACTTGAGTATATCGAAGCACGTTGGTTATTTAATGCAAGTGCTGACGAAATGGAAATTATTATTCATCCGCAATCGATTATTCACTCCATGGTACGTTATCAAGATGGTAGTGTGGTGGCAGAACTGGGGGTGCCTGATATGTGTACACCTATTGCTTATGCCATGTCTTATCCCGATCGTGTTCCATCCAGTGTACCACCTTTGGATTTTTGTCAAATTTCGGCTTTAACGTTTAAACAGCCTGATTTTAATCGTTATCCTTGTTTAAAATTGGCAATAGAAGCGTCCAATCAAGGGCAAGCTGCCACAACGGCACTTAACGCAGCCAATGAAATTGCGGTAGAAGCATTTTTGCAACATAAAATTGGTTTTATGGATATTGCCAAAAATGTAGCAAAGGTATTAGATCAATTAGCTTTCCCTGATCCAACCACTATTGACGAAGTTTTTATAATTGACCAGTGGGCAAGATCGCAATGTGGCGGGTACTAAAGACGATTTGATTTTTATAAGCAGTGAATTAAATAGGCAATAAGGGCAGCTGAGCACAATTTTATTTTGAAAATGTGGTTGGCTGCCCTTATTCATGCTTTTCTTGACTAAGCGATTTGTTTAGCCGTTAATGTTGGATTATCGCTAATAAATGATTGTAAAAATGTGCTATCGGGTAGTGCTGTTAACGCGCCTTTTTGGGTTGTCGCTAAGGCACCGCAAGCACTAGCTATCGTCATCATGCTTTCTAACATGAGTTTATCTTCAGGCATTCCTGATGAGGCAATACTACTAAGTAGTCCTGCTACAAAGGCATCACCCGCACCGGTGGTATCAATACTATTTACTTGGTACGAATCAAAAGAAAATGTTTTACCTTGCCATAATACAATACTGCCATCTTTACCTTTAGTGATTAACTTTAATGGTGTTTTATAGTGCTGTTGTAGTTTACTTAATGCTTCATGCCAGTCATTGCATTGCGTGAGCCAAAATAGTTCTTCATCTGATAGTTTAAGGATATCGGCATCATGACAAAATTGAGTAATAGTTGTGCGCATTTCATCTTTATTTGCCCACATCTGCTCACGCAAGTTAACATCAAAGCTAATTAATCCATTTTTAGCGGTAAGATTTTCAATGGCGGTTTTAAGCGTTTGCCGACAAGTGTGACCAACGAGTGCCAAAGAGCAAAAATGTAAAATATCTTGGTTAAAATCAGGTATCGCTTGCTGAGACAAAAATTGATCAGCAGAAGGAGAAACAAGAAAAGTAAAACTCCGCTCCCCATTTTGACCTAAATCAACAACAACAGTACTTGTTTTATAGTGTTCGTCCTTTTCAAGGCTTTGGCAATCCACATGATATTCAAGGAACGTTTTTTCCATAAAATGACCAAAGGGATCATTCCCCACACGGCCAATAAAAGCGGAGGGTAGCCCCAATTTTGCAATACCAATTGCGACATTAGCCGGCGCGCCACCAGCACAAGCTTTATAATTCATATCACCAAATGGCAATAAATCAATAACAGCATCTCCAAGAGACCAAACTTTAGTATTATTCATTTTATGACTCAATTTGTGTTAGTTAAATTCAGTGAATATATTTCGGTTTTTGTATAAATAAGTTAGGGTTTTATTGTTTGATATATCTTGATCAAAGGTTAATAATAGGATAAATCGTCGATCAAAAAAATCATGGATAATATTTAAAAAGTATGACATTTGTCACATTGTTGGCGAGCTATTTTACCATAGGTTAATGTTAACAGGTAAATCCGGCTATGATTAATGGTGTCAATGTAACATTGGGTTAATAAGGGGATTGTATGTCTAGTGCTATCGATAAAGCCAACCAAGCGGTTAAGAAATTAGCGCAGTTTGTTAATAAGCAGTATTACCCGCATTTTCATTTAGCGCCACAATCTGGCTGGATGAATGACCCTAATGGTTTGATCTATTTTAAAGGGCAATATCATGCTTTTTATCAGCATCATCCTTACGATGAAAACTGGGGTCCAATGCATTGGGGGCATGCTGTTAGCGATGATTTGGTGACATGGCGTAGATTACCAATCGCAATTGCCCCTGATCAAGAATTTGATAAAAGTGGTTGTTTTTCGGGCTCTGCTGTTGATAATGATGGTGAGCTGTGTTTATTTTATACTGGGCATGTCTGGTTAAGCGGCCAAGGTGATGACGAGCAAATAAGCCAAACCCAATGCCTTGCAAGTAGTCAAGATGGTATTCATTTTGAAAAACACGGTACGGTACTTGCGCCTAAAGACGGGATTATGCACTTTCGTGATCCCAAAGTTTGGCAACAAGATGGTCAATGGTGGATGGTGGTAGGGCAACGAACCCCAGATAATGTGGGCGAAGTATTGCTTTATCGTTCAGGGGATTTAACAAATTGGACGTTCGATCATGTTGTTGTTAGTCATATCGATCCAAATGTGTATATGCTTGAATGTCCTGACTTCTTTTCCCTTGGTGATAAGTGGGTGTTGATGTTTTCACCACAAGGTATGCAAGCGAAAGGCTATCAATATCGTAATTTGTTCCAATCAGGTTATATTGTGGGGCACTGGCAACCAAGCGAGCAATTTTCAATCATTAAACCGTTCCAAGAAATGGACTTTGGACACGATTTTTATGCACCCCAATCATTTCTTGCAGCCGATGGGCGTCGTATTGTGTTTGCTTGGATGGATATGTGGGAATCGACTATGCCAAGTAAAAAAGATAAATGGGCAGGCGCTTTTACTTTGCCGCGTGAATTGATTTTAGATAAGGATAATTATGTCCGTAATTGCCCTATTAAAGAACTTGAAGCATTGCGCGAAAAACCAGAATCGCTAAATAATATCCTCTTAAAAAACGAGCTTAAAAACACCGATATTCAATCGATTAGCTGTGAGATTAATATTGAGTTTGATTTAATCCAAAGCGATGCTGAACGTTTTGGTTTGCAACTTGCAGCCACAGAAGATGGTAAACAAGCAACATTACTATATGTTGATTTACAATCCGAGCGAATTATACTTGATCGCAGTTTATCCGGTCTTGAATTAACCGGTTATCGTAGCGTACCGCTACCAAAAACAGATAAGCTAACTTTGCATATTTTTGTTGATGCCTCATCTGTCGAGGTTTTTGTTAATGATGATTTGTATAGTCTTACTAGTCGTATTTACCCGCAATTACCAGCCAAGCGAGTTATCAACCTCTTTGCTGAAAACGGAAAAGCGAAAGTGACAAAATTGGAAAGTTGGCAATTGCAGTCTATTTATGCGTAATGTCTATTCACTGCCTATTGGCTGTGAATTTTCGTTTTAAAAGCTGCATTTTTATTGTTTCATTCCACATAATCACAACCAATAAGTCATGATGCAAAACTATCAATGCAGCTATTTTTATTACCTATTAGTTTAGTGATTATTTAGTGTTTGTTTCGCCTTGGGTTTATCATAAACGCCAAAATGGTCTACAATTGTACTACTGGCTTTATTTAGCCCTAACACTTCCACTTGTGCCCCTTCTTTGCGGAATTTAAGCACCACTTTATCTAAAGCTGCTACAGCGGTTATATCCCAAAAATGTGCGTGGGTAAGATCAATTGTTACCTTTTGTAAAACCTCTTTTAAATCAAATGAGCTAATAAATTTGGTAGAAGAAGCAAAAAATACTTGTCCATACACGGTATAAATACGTTGTTCCTTGCTGGGTTGCTCAGTTTGAATTTGTAGGTAATGAGCGACTTTATTGGCATAAAACAGTGATGCCAGTAATACCCCAACAAATACGCCATAAGCAAGGTTATGGGTAAATACAACGACAGCTACAGTTGTCAGCATCACAATATTGGTTGAAAGTGGGTACGATTTAAGGTTCTTAATCGAGTCCCAACTAAAGGTTCCTATGGAAACCATGATCATCACAGCTACTAACGCAGCCATTGGAATTTGGCTTACCCAGTCTTGTAAAAAGACAACTAATAATAAAAGTACAGTTCCGGCTATAAATGAGGATAGACGCGTTCGTCCGCCTGACTTCATATTGATAATTGATTGCCCAATCATTGCGCACCCCGCCATACCGCCAAAGAAGCCTGTCACGATATTGGCAATACCTTGCCCCTTGCATTCTCGGTTTTTATCACTCGGTGTATCGGTAATATCATCTACAATGGTTGCGGTCATCATTGATTCTAATAAGCCGACAATGGCTAATGAAAGGGAGTAAGGCAGAATAATCAATAAGGTATCAAGGTTAAAAGGAACATTGGGCAGTAAAAATGTAGGCAAGCTAGTGGGTAATGTACCCATATCACCCACCGTGCGTATATCCATGCCAAAATACATATAGATACCGGTAAGAATAAGAATGCAAAGTAGTGGTGAAGGAATCATTTTTCCTACTTTGGGGATATAAGGGAACAGATAAATTATGCCAAGCCCAGCAATGGTCATTGCATAGACATGCCATGTGACATTGGTTAGCTCAGGAAGTTGCGCTAAAAAAATTAAGATGGCTAATGCATTAACAAAACCTGTTACCACAGAGCGAGAAACAAAGCGCATTAAGTTCCCTAATTGAAGAAAACCGGCAATAATCTGAAAAATACCACATAAGATTGTCGCAACAAGCAAATATTCAACCCCATGTGCTTTAACCAGTCCGGCAATCACTAGCGCCATTGCACCGGTAGCGGCAGATATCATACCCGGGCGACCTCCAGCAAAAGCAGTAATAACCGCTATACAAAAAGCCGCATACAGCCCCATTTTAGGGTCAACACCGGCAATAATTGAAAAAGCAATTGCTTCAGGAATAAGGGCAAGTGCTACAACGATGCCCGATAGAACATCATTTTTGATATTGGAAAACCATTGTTTACGTAAAGATTGCATTGAATTTAATCACCACTGAAAAAACAAAAGAAAATTACAGCGTGAAGCAATGCATTTATAAGGTTATCAAAAGTTGATAGGAAAGATATGACTTCTGTGCATCACGCGAGTAACTATAATAATTCTTGATAGAAAGAACGCGCAAAAAGCTACACAGGTATACTCCATAACGAAATTATATTTTTATAATAATAGAACTTAACCCATTGTACAATGGCTAATTTTCTTATTATCGTTGAAAGTTATAATACTTTATTGCTTTAAAAATTTTAATCTAACAATGCAAATTTAAATGTATGCCGTTGCAATAGATCTATTTATTATAGTATTTAATGACGGAATTAACCGTCATCATTAAAAGTAAAATAGACAAAATTGAAAATGGGATTGGGCATTGTGGGGGGGTAAACAACGTTTTAGACTTGTTTTGTTTTTATGCCTTTATTTGGTTTGAGCTAATATATTTTATTTCACTTACAAAGAGGCTCTTTCTAAATAAGGTGATGCTACTTTATTATCTCTTTTCTGCTTTTTAACGTAATGATAAATGAATACAAAACTTGCTTCTAGGTTAAGTTTGCGAAACAATGTGAACAATTTTAGTTATTGTGTATAAGGACTTGTTGTGAGCGATGCAAAAATAGTTGTAAAACCCGAACGGCTGTGGCAAACCATTCGGCAAGAAGCCTTTGAGTTAGTCGAAAGCGAGCCAATGCTGGCAAGTTATTTCCACGCGACTTTACTTAATCACGAGGATTTAGGCAGTGCATTAAGTTATATTTTAGCTAATAAACTGGCAACACAAGTAATGCCTGCTATTGAGATTCGTGAGATTGCTCGTCAGGCTTATCAAGCTGATCAAAGCCTTATCCAATCTGCAGTAAGCGATATTATTGCGGTTTATATTCGTGATCCTGCAACCAACTATTATTCAACCCCTCTCCTTTATTACAAAGGTTTTTTATCACTACAAGCTTATCGAATTGCACATTGGCTTTGGAAGCAAAACCGTAAATCATTGGCCATTTTTTTACAAAGCCAGATTGCGATAGTGTTTGGTGTGGATATTCACCCTGCGGCAAAAATTGGCTGTGGGGTGATGTTTGATCATGCAACAGGCATTGTGATTGGTGAAACGGTGGTAATTGAAAACGATGTTTCTATTTTGCAATCCGTCACTTTAGGTGGCACCGGTAAACAAAATGGTGATCGTCATCCAAAAATTCGTGAGGGCGTAATGATTGGTGCGCATTCCACGATTTTAGGCAATATTGAAATAGGCAAAGGGGCTAAAATTGGTGCGGGTTCTGTGGTGTTAGATCCTGTGCCACCACATACTACCGTTGCTGGTGTGCCCGCAAAAGTGGTGGGTTGCCCTGATTGCGACAAGCCTGCTTTAAATATGGATCAAGATATTTAATTGCGATGCGTATAATGAAAAATGCCGTTGATTTGTATCGACGGCATTTTTATAACGGATTATTTATTGTTAAGATTTACATCCATTGTTGGATATGGAATATTAATATTATTTGCAGTTAATCCATTTTTGATATTTTCAAGCAGATCCCCTTTTACTGCTCCGTAGTTTTCATTTAATGTCCAAACTAATACATTAAAATTCATTGAGGAAGCATCTAACACATCTAATCGAATGGTTGGTGCTTTGGTGGTCAATATGTTTTGTGTTTTATCAACTGCTTGCTTTAACACTTGGTAAACTTTTTGAATATCAGAATCATAGCCGACATTAATGACTAAGTCTAAACGCCTTTCTGGCAAACGGGTATAATTGATAATATTGGTGTTGACGACCTGACTATTGGGTATCACCACTAATTCGTTGGTTGATGTGACCATCGAAGTTGAAAAAATTTGTATTGAATCAATCACGCCTTGTTGGCTATTTATTACAACTGTTTCGCCTACTTTAAATGGGCGGAAGATAATTAAAATAACGCCAGCCGCAAAGTTAGATAGTGAACCTTGCAATGCTAAACCAACCGCTAAACCCGCTGCACCAATGATAGCAACAATAGAAGCAGTTTGTACTCCTAATTGGCCTAACACCGCCACCAATGTCATGACTATAATGGCATAGTACGACAAAGCACTGACAAATTTAACAACAGTTGGGTCAACGTGCCGTTTGAATAATATCCGTTTTAATTGGTTGCTAATAAATCTGGCGATAGTTCTACCAATAACAAAAATAAGAATCGCAAAGAAAAAATGGGCGATATAGCTAAATACAACACCATCATATCTTTTGATAAAAGAAATAGCATGATTTAAAAAGACTTCAAAATTCATCTTATTATCCTCAGTAATAGGTAACAGATATTTCTGTCAACGTGTGTTATTGATATGAACTAAATCAGTTGCTTGGCCAATAATGCCCAACGTGTATCAAAATCGGTTGTGGGTAGATGTTTAAAACCTGAACGAGAATAACGTACCATCATACCTTCACAAAAAGCCAATAATTGACTAGATAAAATACGTTCATCAGTGCTAAAAGCAACGCCTTCTCGAATTTTACGTTCACGCAAAACCTGCTTAATTTGTGTTTCAATTCGCTCAAATAGTTGGCTAATACGTTCTTGTAATTGATCTTGTTCAAACATTAATGCGTGTCCAGTCATAATCCGAGTTAATCCGGGGTTTTTTTCTGAAAAGCCTAATATCAATGCAAGAATAAGTTGTAAGCGAGTATATGTGTTTGGCTCATCTTGCATAATGACATTAATACGAGACAACAAGATATCTTCAATATAGACAATTAAGCTTTCAAACATTTTGGTTTTGCTTGGAAAATGTCGATAAAGCGCTGCCTCAGAAACCCCTACCATTGCGGCTAATTTAGCTGTCGTAATACGTTGTGTGCCTTCGTTGGACTCAAGCATTTTTGCTAATGCCTGCAATATATCTTCTTTACGATTTTTATTTTTGCTTGTCACAATCATTTTTTACCCGAATGCCCAAATCCACCTTCACCTCGTGCTGATTCAACAAATTCATCAACAATATTAAATTCGGCTTGTACAACCGGAACAATGATTAATTGGGCAATTCGATCGCCTGCTTCAATCACAAAAGGGGTTTGACTACGATTCCAAACAGGAACAAATAACTGACCTTGATAATCTGAATCAATCAAACCAACTAAGTTTCCAAGCACAATACCATTTTTTGAACCAAGTCCAGAACGCGGTAAGACCAATGCCGCTAAACTAGGATCGGCAATATGCATTGATAAACCTGTCGGGGTTAAGATGGTTTCGCCGGGCTTGATTTCGGTTGTTTTATCAAACATTGCACGCAAATCAATACCTGCTGAGCCTTCAGTTGCATAGGTTGGTAGTGGAAATTCATTTCCTAAACGTTTGTCTAATACTTTTATATCAATTTTTCTTTTCATCATGACTCGCTTTATATCGTGTTATAACTGCTTCAAGTAACTGTGTTGCTAATTGTTGTTTGTTGCTTAATGGTAACGTTTGCTCACCATTTTGCCAATATAACGTTAATGCATTTTGATCAGAATTAAAGCCAATGGTTTTGTCTGAAACATCATTAGCACAAATTAAATCTAAGTTTTTTGTCGTTAATTTTTTTAGTGCATAAGCCTTCACATCATTGGTTTCTGCGGCAAATCCTACTACAAATGGGCGATGCGTTTTTAGTGCTGCGACACTTGCGACAATGTCGGGATTTTTTACTAATTCAATAGTAAGTTCATCTGTATCATTGGTTTTTTTGATCTTCTGCGTTGCAATTGTCTTAGCATGATAGTCTGCAACGGCGGCACAAGAAATAAAAATCGTCGACTTTTGGGCGTGCTTTAATGCCTCGTCGTACATCTGTATCGCATTTTTAACATTAATTCGGTTAACGTTATTGGGCGTATCTAAATAAACCGGCCCACTAATTAACGTGACTGTTGCTCCCATTTCTGCCGCGGCTTTTGCAATTGCAAAACCCATTTTACCCGAACTGTAATTGCTAATATAACGGACAGGATCTATTTCTTCAATTGTTGGCCCTGCCGTAATAGTTATCGATATGTCTGAAAGCATTGCAGTGGTTGAAAAATAATGCTTAATATTTTCAACAATCGTTTCAGGCTCTAACATTCGTCCAGGCCCTATATCACCACAGGCTTGAAAGCCGCTGTCAGGCCCTAAAATTAAGGTATTTCTTGATGCTAATACTGATAAGTTATGTTGCGTTGCTGCCGCTTTATACATTTGTTGATTCATGGCTGGCGCTATAACAATTGGCGATGGGGTTGCTAAGCAGACTGTTGACAGCAGATCATCAGCAATGCCGTTAGCCATTTTGGCAATAATATTGGCTGTTGCAGGGGCAATAAGGACTAAATCAGCCCATTTGGCCAGTTCAATATGGCTCATAGACAGCTCGGCTGATGGATCAAAGAGATCACAGGAAACCTGATTGCCAGAAACAGCTTGCAGAGTCATTTTAGTCACAAAATGGCTAGCAGAATCAGTCAGAACAACACGTACTTGCGCACCCGCTTTTTTTAAATGGCGAACAAGGTCAGGACATTTATAAGCGGCAATACCACCAGTAATGCCTAACAAAATATGTTTACCCGATAGACTCATGATCAAGCTTCCTTCACATCAAGATGAAAGCGCTATATTACCACAATTCAGTTAGATAATAAGTAGCTCTTTCGCATTGGCTAATGTTGCGTCTGTAATTTTGTCACCCCCTAATAAGCGAGCAAGTTCGTTTAAACGGCCAGTATTATCTAGTTTTTGCATATCAGTTGAAGTCTGTTTGCCATTGGTTTGTTTGTTAACAAAATAGTGCTGATTTGCTTGCCCTGCAACTTGTGGCAGGTGGGTTACAGTGATCACTTGTGTTGATTCACCCAGTTGCCTTAATAACTGACCGACTTTAGCGGCAGTTGGTCCACTAATACCGACATCAATTTCATCAAATATTAATGCTGGTGTATCCATTTTTTGCGCTGTTAAAACTTGAATGGCTAAGGCAATACGTGATAACTCACCACCAGAGGCCACCTTAGCAAGCGGTTGTGGACTTTGCCCTGCGTTGGTGCTGACTAAAAAGGTGACTTGATCGGCACCGTCTTCATTTAATCGGTTTTCATCAAAAGTGATATCGATACTAAATTGTCCATTAGGCATGGATAAGTCATGCATAATAGTGGTTACTTTTTTGGCTAATGTTTTGCTTATCGTTAATCTTTTTTGATGCAATTTTGTAGCAATCTCAACAGCGGTTTGATGATATTTGGTAATATCGGCTTTCAGTAGTTCGCTTTGTTCATCTTGCTGATTGATCTGTTTAAATTCAGCTAACAAGGTTTGATGTAAATCGGGCAATGTTTCAGGGGTGACATGGTGCTTACGCGCTAAAGCAATTTGTTTTGATAACCGCTGTTCAAGTTGCATGACTCGAGCAGGATCGAGCTCTAAACGTTCACTATAATGACGAAGTTCATCGCTTGCTTCTTTAATTTGGATTGATGCCTCTTCCAACATGTTATAAACATTATTTAACGCAGGATCGAGCGAGGTTAGCTCTTGAACACTATTTTTAACACTACTAAGCAAATTACTAACGTTATATTCATCGGCTTCATCTAATAACATCACAGATTGTTGGCTTAGATTTATTAATTGTTCACTGTTAGATAATCGCTTGTATTCTTCGTCAATTTGTTGATATTCTCCTTCAATTGGCGAAAACTCATTAAGTTCTTTCAATTGATATTGTAAAAGCTGCATATGCGCATCACGCTCTTGTCGTGAGGTTTCGTACTGCTGATAAGCTCGTGTTGCTTCTTTCCACTGTCTATAGGCTTGCTGCATTTGGGCAAGCAAGGTGGGCTCATTCATATAATGATTGAGTAACAGTTGTTGATAATCACTGCGTAACAGGCGCTGATGTTCATGTTGCCCATGAATTTGAATCAACATTTGCCCCAAATCTTTTAATTGCGAAATAGGTACCGCACGACCATTAATAAATGCTTTAGAACGCCCGTCTTGATTAATCACTCGGCGCAAAATGCACTCATTACCCTCATCAAGTTGATTTTCGCGTAACCAAGCAAAAGCTGCTGGCGTATCATCAAGCACAAAACAAGCCGAAATATCAACACGATCAGCCCCATGCCGAATAGATGAAGCATCAGAACGATTACCTAAACATAATCCTAATGCATCAATAGCAATCGACTTCCCCGCGCCCGTTTCACCCGTAATAGCGGTCATCCCCGTAGTAAAGTCGACAAGAAGCTGATCTACAATAGCAAAATTATTAATAGTTAGTTGAGTTATCATAATAAATTAATACATAAGGCTAGTTATCATATTGGCAGTATAGCAGTAAAAACACTGTAAATAAATACAGGGTGTTGTTTTTGTTTTTTTGAAATTTTGGGGAAAAGCATACGGGGTGGTTCTGTCGTATTAATATTGACAATAATGATTAGGTTTAATTTAAAAAATGAATTAGTTGAGATTGTGCATAAATTACGGTAAGTTGAGTGTAAAGAGATAATTCATTCTAAATTAGATTGATTTATTATTTTTGGATAAAAATTAAATAAAAGAGAAATAAAATGGGATTACCAGAAGGATTTAGGACTGAAAAAACATTAGCATTGGAAAATGAATTTAAAAAATTTGAAGTTGAGTTGTTAGAAAATTTAACTAATGAAGACTTTAGAATATTAGGTATGTATATACAAACTTACAATTTTATTGATTTAAACATTAGGCGTTGTTTTAATGTATTAAACGAAAAGGGAATTTTAATTACAAGTCAAAAAGAATTAAATATTATTCCTAATTTAGTTAATAAAATTATATCTTGCCTTTCAGAATTAAGCCTAAACTATGAACAAAGAAAAGAAGCAGAAGAGAAACTTGAAGAAATAAAATTTCGAAGAAACCATAGAAATATTTTTGCTCATTTTGCTGCAAAAAGAATTCCTAATCAAGATGCAATAGTTTTTATGACAAATGATCCAATAGACATGAAAAAGATATTCAAACGAATAAGCCCCTCTGATGCAATTTTTTATGCTATATATGATATTGCTGATATAAGGGGGTTAGTTAAACACATGTTATCGTATGAAAATTGGTTAGCTGAATTTACTTCAATGATTATTAAAATATAAGACTATATGAAATCTTTTTAATATTCTAAATTGCCAACTTTCGTTAATCAAATAACCCACCTGTTCACATTTTAATTTTTTTGTAAAAATATTCAGTATTCTATACCTTTTTAATAATAAATAATTATACTCAATAATTTATTTAAGCTAAATTTATCTGATTTTAGTGCTTGATTATTTATCAACAAAACAGATTGCTCCAAAAATTACCTTTTCCAAAAAGCGGTGCAAAAATAACCACCACCACTCATCAAAATAACTTTTACACCTCCCTCAACTTATTCTTCTTTTATCTAAAATTACACAGGAGTATAATTTGAACACCTATTTATTATAACTATGGGAACCTAAGTATGTTTGGAAATAAAACAAATCGTCAAGTTATTATTTGGACAACAATTATCGGCGGATTTTTCAGTTCATTAGTAAAATGGGGTTCAGAAGTTAATATGCCTCCACGAGTACCGGGTGAAATTTCGCCACCTGCGGCACATATTGATGCATGGCTGGGTTGGCTTGGGATTAACTCCCACTCGCTTGATTATATTTACCAAGGGGCAAGCGTTTTAGGTGCGGTGACACTTTATCACTGGTTATTCAGTTTTGCTTTTGCCTTTGTTTATGTTGCAGGTGCATATTATTGCAACAAAATCCGCTTATGGTATGGGGCGTTGTACGGCATTATTATTACTGTTGTGATGCACGGCTTTTTAATTCCATTGCTTGGTTTCCGCCATCCTGCTTATGATGCGGAAGGTACGGTTGGTTGGTTATGGAACTTAAATGGTTATGAACTTTGGAGTGAAATTCTAGGTCATATCTATTGGGGTGCATCGATCGAAGTGTGTATGATTGCTGTGCTTGCTCATTTTGCAAGACCAATTCATGGTGAGTGGCGTCAATAATTGGCTTAGCTTTCATTAGTTTATATTTAATATTAAATCCTACTATTTAACCATAGTGGGATTTTTTATTTTAGTTGATATAGTTAAAAACTATAGCAATCAATAAAAAACTAGAATTATCCAATACCAATTTTTTTTGTTATCTTTTTATCACTATAAGAAAATGGATAAAAGGAAATAAAAATGAATACTGCTGTTATTGGATATCCTCGTGTTGGTAAGCTTCGTGAACTTAAATTTGCAACAGAAGCTTATTTTAAAGGTAATAAAACCCAAGCTGAACTATTAAACGAAGCCAAAGCGTTACGAGCTGAGCATTTAAAACAGCAAGCCGCGCAAAAAATTGCTTTTATTTCATCGAATGATTTTTCATTCTATGATGCGGTGTTAGATACAGCGTGTTTACTTAATGTTATTCCAAAACGTTACCAAGATTTAGGTTTATCTGAACTTGACCGTTATTTTGCCATGGCACGTGGTTATCAGGGCGAAAAAGGCGATGTACGCGCGCTAGCTATGAAAAAATGGTTCAATACTAATTACCACTATTTAGTACCTGAAATAGAAGATTCAGTACAAATTAAGTTAACAGGCACTAAACCTTTTGACGAATATCAAGAAGCTAAAGCGCTAGGTGTACAAACCAAGCCAGTTGTGATTGGTGCATTAACCTTTTTTAAATTAGCGCAGTATTTAGGTAAAAAACAGCTCGGTGATTTTAAAGCGGATATCATTAAAGCTTATCAAGAGATCATCCAAAAATTCACAACGCTTGGCGCTGAATGGATCCAAATTGATGAGCCAATTTTAGTGACCGATCTAAATAAAGACGATATCGCTTTATTTATCGAACTTTATCAAGCGATTTTATCGGTTAAAGGTAACACCAAAATTGTTCTACAAACCTATTTTGGTGATGTGCGTGATTGTTATAAAGAATTAGTGGCACTGCCTTTTGATGGTATTGGGCTTGATTTTGTCGAAGGTAAGCAATCATTAGCTTTGCTTGAAAATAATGGCTTCCCTGCTGATAAAGTATTATTTGCCGGTGTTGTTAATGGCAAAAATATCTGGAAAAACAATTACCAAAAAACTTTAGCATTACTTGGTAAAATCAAACAAAAAGCCACAAATATTGTCATTAATACATCTTGTTCATTACTGCATGTTCCTTATACATTGCAAAATGAAACCAAATTAACCATTCAACAACGTGCTTATTTTGCTTTTGCCCAAGAAAAGCTGCAAGAGCTTGCTGAACTAGGTCAGTTATTTAAAGAAGCAAATCCTGAAAATAATGCGACTTATAAAGCTAATCAAACACTATTTACCCGTGAACGTGAAGGTGCAAACCACGCGGTTCGCCAAAAAGTGGCGGCATTAAATGCGTCTGATTTTACCCGTTTACCTGAGTTTTCAGTGCGTGAAGCGGCGCAGAAAAAAGCCTTTAACTTACCACTATTACCAACTACAACCATTGGATCATTCCCGCAAACACCTGATGTGCGTTTAAATCGTGCTAAATTCAAAAAAGGCGAAATTTGCTTGAATCAATACACTGAATTTAATCAACAAAAAATAGCTGAGTGTATTAAATTGCAAGAAGAGATCGGCATTGATGTGTTAGTTCATGGTGAATTTGAACGTAATGACATGGTCGAATATTTTGGTGAAAGCTTAAATGGCTTTGTGTTTACCGAAAAAGCTTGGGTGCAATCTTACGGTACACGTTGCGTTAAGCCACCGATTGTTTGGGGTGATATTTCACGTTCTAAACCGATTACGGTTGAATATTCAAAATATGCACAAAGCCTGACTGATAAACCAGTTAAAGGGATGTTAACTGGACCGGTAACGATTCTTAACTGGTCATTCCCACGTGAAGATATTTCGCAAAAAGAATCGGTATTCCAAATTGGATTGGCTATTGGTGATGAAGTGTTAGATCTTGAAGCTGCAGGCATTAAGATTATTCAAATTGACGAAGCCGCGTTAAAAGAAAAATTACCACTGCGTAAAGCGGATTGGAACAGCGAATATCTTGATTGGGCGATTCCGGCATTTAGATTAGTACACAGCAAAGTACAAGCTGATACTCAAATTCATACACATATGTGTTATAGCGAATTTGCTGACATCATTAAAGATATTGATGCCATGGATGCCGATGTAATTTCGTTTGAAGCTTCTCGCTCTAATCTGCAATTAATTGATGTGCTCAATGCCAATAATTTTAAAACCGAAGTTGGGCCAGGTGTTTACGATATCCATTCGCCACGCGTTCCACCTGTTGCTGAAATTAAAGCAACGATCGAAAAGTTACTGGCGAAGATCGATAAACAAAAATTATGGATTAACCCAGACTGTGGTTTAAAAACACGTGGTGAAAAAGAAGTGGTTGAAAGCTTACAGCATCTTGTTGAAGCTACATTAGCAGTAAGGAAAACACTCAATTAAGCACTGTTTTATAAAGAACTGAGCTTATTTATTAAGACATCGTATTTTATGAGTCTGGCAACTCCGCCGCCTATTTGGGCGGCGGAAATGTCAATAAGGAAAATAAGCGATATAACGAATGGATAATAAAAATGAAAACAAATCTATTATTTAATAAAAAAACGGTGTTCTCTTTTGAAGTTTTTCCGCCTAAAAAAACATCACCTTTAGAAACCATTTACAGCACTCTGCGAGAGCTTGGTTATTTTAAACCTGATTTTATCAGTGTTACTTATGGTGCTGGTGGTAGCTTAAATGGTCAAACCACCATTGATATTGCCCATTCAGTCAAACATACTTATGGCATCGAAAGTGTTGCTCATTTGCCGGGCATTAATTTTGATAAAGCCGAGATGCAAAAAATCCTTCACGATCTTAAATGTGCAGGGATTGATAATGTGCTTGCTTTGCGTGGTGACATCAGCCCGAATGTACCGCCCAAAGATGATTTTCGATACGCCAGCGAACTGGTGACATTTATTAAAGAAAACGGTGATTTTAACGTGATTGGTGCATGTTATCCAGAAGGACACCTTGAAGCATCAACCCTAAAACAAGATCTGATCCACTTAAAAGAAAAGGTCAATGCGGGTACTGATCAACTTATTTCACAGCTATTTTTTGATAATGACTATTTTTATGCATTTTTAGATAAAGCACACGATATGGGCATTAATGTACCGATCGAAGCCGGCATTATGCCAGTGACCAATAAAAACCAAATTGAGCGCATGGTATCGATGTGTGGAGTGAATCTACCGAAAAAATTCAAACAAATGATGGAAAAATATGAACATCATCCCGATGCATTTCGTGATGCGGGCATTGCTTATGCCATCGATCAGATTGTTGATTTAGTTTCACAAAATGTGGATGGGATACATTTGTACACCATGAACAATAGCTACATAGCCAGACGCATTAGCGAAGCTGTTGCAACATTATTAGCTGTGCCAAAAACAAAATAGTGATTTAGAAAAAAGGATATATCAAGGATTGATAAGAATTGGTTGCGGGGGCTGGATTTGAACCAACGACCTTCGGGTTATGAGCCCGACGAGCTACCAAGCTGCTCCACCCCGCGTCAAAGAAGTGGCTATATTATAGTAATTAAATAATAAAGCAAGGCTTGTTTGATGTGAAAGCGTCATTTTTAAACAAAAATGACAATATACTTGCTAATTCTAATCTAAATACAGCGATAATTTTAAAATCTTTACATCAGCGATCATAAAAAACAACAAAATAAAAACCTCAATAAAATCAATACCTTTTCTGACTGATTTTTGGATGTAATTACATTGTTTTTTAATACAAAAACAACTCACCAAAAAACACCCTAAGATTATGTTGTTTGTCTTATTCCGGCGTCAGAATGTGCCGACAACAGAGTGAGGTTAGCACGCCAAACAGGGATGTTTGGCGTGTTGTGGTGCGTCGGACAAATTTGTCTGGAACAAATTTGAACACCTGAGCATAGCGAAGGTGGCCTCGTAGAGGCGAGTATCAGGATGATACGAGTAATCCCACAAACGGTGCGTTAAGACCGAGCGGCGGCGTCGGGGAGCCGCAGGCCACATTCTGCAGCCAAAGCGTGGGTTGTTAGGGAATTCGCTTTAAATTCCCTAACTCGGACGTGGTCACTGTGGCTATTTTGTTCATTATAGGTCAAAACGTCCGAAACCACCGCACCCAATCCATCCTATTTACCAAAACAAAAAAAAGACCTAATTTTCCGCCCAAAAAACGGTCAGAAAAGGTATTGATTTTATTGAATTTTTTATTTGTTGGTTTTTAGCTAAAAACCAACACCCAAAACCATTCCTCAAAGCACACACACATAAGCTGACTCAGTCTTTAACAAAACTTTACAAATTTTTAACAAAAAAGGTAGCGAATTATTACTCAGGCGGTTATAATTTAAGCGCTTTCAAAGCAAG
>NZ_WTFC01000128.1:0-285 GCF_009795795.1 Gilliamella sp. Pas-s95
ACAAAGAATAACGCCCCCGCGTAAGTTGGGGCATATTCCCTTAGGGTTGCGCTGTTGCGGCGAAGCCACAATCGCGCCGCCCCCCCCGCCGGCGACACTGAAAGCGTGGTTGGCAATTATAGTGATTACGCTGTAGCGGTTTAAATTCGTGGTCTATTTATAGTACGGCAAGGTTTCGGACGTTTTGACCTTTGGTGAATAAAATAGCTACAGTGACCACGTCCGAGCAAAGGGAATTAAAGCGAATTCCCTTTGCAATCCCACGCTTTGGCTACAGAATGTGGC
>NZ_WTFC01000042.1:0-21812 GCF_009795795.1 Gilliamella sp. Pas-s95
TGGTGCGAAGGAGCTAGTATAAATCACCTTTCTACTTTCTTCACTCCACCGTGTTTAAAATTGCACTTCATGTTTGAATCCAGGCTTTTTCTTTTAATTCAATACGTTATCAACATCATCCCTTCAAATACCACAGCACGCTCGAAATCCTTTCAAACATTTGTTCAAAAACAAACTCGGCAAATGCCGGTAGAGTTGTCATTAAGTAAGTAAGCATAAATAACCCTAATAATAAGGTTGCTGGATAGCCGACAACAAATATTGATAGCTGTGGTGTCATTCGGTTAAGTAGCCCTAGTGATATATTGACAATTAACAACAAGGTCATTAACGGCAAAGCTAGCATAATGCCGTTGATAAATAGTAGTTTGCTGACATCAAGCACTACCAAATAGCCATTTGCCTGTAATGACATTAGCCCTATGGGCATAATTTCGAAGCTGTTTGATATGCCATATAACAACCATAAATGGCCATCAAAATTCAAAAACATTAATAACGCAATGACGTTTATTAGGCGCGATAATACTGATGTCGATGGCCCACCGATGGGGTCAAAAAAGGTCGCCATCCCCAGCCCCATTTGCATTCCAATTAATTCACCTGCAAACCGCATCGCCATAAATGCCAACTGCATGGTAAATCCAATCACTGCGCCGATCATAATTTGTTGAGCGATGATCACAATTCCCATTAAGGAGTAAATTTTGATGTTGTCATCAAGAGGGGAAGATGGCAATAAAATGGTAATTAGTAGTGCTAGACCAATTTTGACACGGTTGGGGATTTCTTTTTCGCCCAAGAGGGGAGCGGTCATGATGAGCGCTAAAATACGAACAAAGGGGAAAAACCCATCCCGAATAAAAGAAAAGAAGTCAATATTAAGTAAAACGTTAATGTCAAAATCCATTATCTTTAACGCGTTAAGTTAGGTATATCGGTAATGACGATTTGTAAATAGTCAATCATGGTCGATAGCATTGTTGGCCCCCATAGGATTAACACGACAATTACTGCGATGATTTTGGGTATAAACGATAATGTCATTTCGTTTATTTGTGTTGCTGCCTGTAATAAGCTAATAATGAGCCCAGTAACTAACGCTGCTAGCAGTATTGGCCCTGCTAGCGAAGCGGCAACTTTTATGGCTTGTATTGCTAAGGTACTTATGTATTCTGGCGACATGATATGACTCAACTAAAAAAGCTTTGCGCTAGCGATCCGAGCAATAGATGCCATCCATCGGCCAATACAAATAACATTAATTTAAATGGTAGAGATACGGTTGCTGGTGGTACCATCATCATACCTAATGCCATAAGTGTGCTGGCAACCACAAGGTCAATCACTAAAAAGGGAATAAAAATGGTAAAGCCAATTTGAAATGCTGTTTTTAATTCACTGACAACAAAAGCGGGAACAAGAACTTTTAAGGGAATGTCGTCACGCGTTTGGATGTCATTGATATGGGACATATTAACAAATAGTGCTAAATCGTTTTCTCGCGTTTGGGTGAGCATAAATTGTTGTAATGGCTTGCTTGCTTTGCTTAAACCTTCTTGCATGGTGATTTGGTTTTGTGAATAGGGGATATACGCGTCTTGATAAATGTTGTCAATAACGGGCGACATAATAAAAAAGGTCATAAAAAGCGCTATCCCTAAAATTACTTGATTAGGCGGCGCCGATTGTGTGCCAAGCGCGTTGCGTAGCAGTCCTAATACTATAATAATGCGCGTAAAGCTGGTCATTAAAAGTAATATGGCAGGGATAAAGGTAAGTAAGGTTAAAAAGACAAGTGTTTCAACTGGCAATGACCAAGCTTGCCCACTGCTGAGCGGTTGTGCGATGTCTGGTAATACCGGTGTTTGGGCATAACTTGGTAAGCTAAACAACAATAAGCTTAGCACCATCATTAAATTTGACCGCACTTGGTGTTACTCCTTTTTGGTTTTTAGCGCAGATTGTAGTATCTGTTGAAATGTGTTACTTGACGGCAATTTTTTACTTACCTCACTTTGCGAAAATAGCGTTTGAGTGCGCTGTTCATCAATGGTGTGAAGTAATGTCATTTGTTGTGGCGTCACCCCAACCACTAATAACTGGTTATCAACGTGAACCACTATAATGCGTTCTTTTGGCGTAATGTTGTATGTGGCTTTGACATCGATCCAGTGATGGGTCTTTTTTTTCCAACCCATTCGTTTAGCTAACCAAGCTAGCAATAATATAAAACCGATGACAACCATGAGCATTAGTCCCATGGATGTTCCCACTTCGGTATAAATATTCAATTCAGAAGATGGGGATGATAAAGTGTTGGTTGCACCAACCACAGGTTGAGCTAAATGGGTGTGTTCAATTGTCATTAGCGACTCAATCTTCTTACACGTTCTGCTGGAGTAATAATGTCGGTAATGCGTACACCATAATTATCACCAACAACCACAATTTCGCCCTGAGCAATTAAGTAGCCATTAATTAATATATCTAATGGCTCGCCAACCTGACCATCTAAGGCAATAACCGATCCTTGCGTTAAATTTAATAAATCCTTAATGGCCATTTTGGTTCGGCCTAGTTCAACGCTCAAATTTACGGGGATATCAAGAATCAGGTTGATATCGTTTTTTTTATCTTCGATTTGTTGTGGTGATAGCGTTTCAAAAATAGCGTCTTGGGCAATAAGCTCGTCGCTAGTTAGGTTAGTGGGTTGTTTGTCGTCACTATTTTGTTTGATATCAGTCATTAAAAACTCCTTCATTCAATTGCTCTAATACAGGATTAATGACCTGTTCGACTTGAATTGCATATTGTTTGTTCGTTTTACCATAATGTCCTGTTACTATCGGCACTCCACCTACAGTAACATCAAGATCTGTGGGTTTTTCGATCATTAAGACATCATTGGTTTTTAGGGCTAATAATTTAGCTACAGTTGTGTGAATAGTGGCAAAATTAACCACTAATTCGACCGCTGATTGCTTGATTCCGCTAGTTAGTGAGCTCATCCAAACTTTATCATCTTGATAAGTTTGTTGCTCAATCGGTGGCTTGATGAGAAGCTCTTTGATAGGTTCAACCATAGAATAAGGAATGCAAACACAGAAGGTTGCTTTGCTATTACCGACTTCGACTTTAAAGTTACTTGTTAAGACAATATCATCAGGTGAATTAGTGATATTGGTAAATTTACTTTGTATTTCAGATCGAACATATTCGGTTTCAATCGCGTAAACATCCACCCATGATTTTTGGTAAATGACTAATGCTAATTCTAAGACTTTTTTAATGATTTGTTGCTCGGTGTGAGTAAATTCGCGTCCTTCTGTTTCGATTTGAGTTGAATGTCCATCACCACCAAATAAAGAATCCACAATAATAAAAACCAATTCTGGCGAAAATGAAAACAAGCTTGTGCCTCTTAATGGGTTAAGGTGCACCAGATTTAAATGAGTTGCCGATGACAGTTCCGAAAACTCTTTAAACGTAAGCGGTTCAATGGGTGAAGCAATCACATCAGTATTGCGGCGTAATCGGTTAAATAAACCAATTCGAAATTGCCGAGCAAAACGTTCATTAATGATTTCTAACGCAGTTAAACGCTCAGGAATAAAGCGATGTTTAACAGATAGATCATAAGGTTTTACATCGGGAGATTTTTCCAATGTAGGTAAACTAAATGAAGAATCAAAATTTGAATTCTTTTCAGAATTTTCTTTTGTTGTTGATGAATAATCTAAGATTTGTTCCTTATTATCGTGCTCATCAACACTCGCTACTGATTCATGCTTATCAGACATGTTAATCACCGTATAATAAAATCAGTAAATAGCACTTCATCAATCTTTACAAAATGCTTTGCATTATATTGTCGCGATAAGGTGTTTTTTATCTGTTCTTGTAAATCAATTTTACCTACTTCTTGCTTCAGGGTATTAACGTACTGTTTTGAAGTTAAAAGCAGGACGTTATTTCTTACTTCAGGTAAATAATCTAATAGCACTGTTTTTTGATTTTCATTCGCTACGCGCAAAACGACACCAATATAAAGGGTTTTGTTGATGTCTATATTTTCTTCCGAAGCAGGTAATGAAATAGTAAATGGTTTCAATGTTATAAATACGGGGGAGGTAACTTCTGGCTCTTCAGGCTCTTTAGCTGTGTTTTGTAAACTATTTTGAAACCATAAATAAGCTGCGGCACCTATCGCCAATAGCGTAATAAGAATAAGAACTAAATTTAAAATACTTGATTTTTTTTTTGTTGTAGGCATATTTATTCTTGTCTCTATAATATTTTAAAGGATCTATAATCCATTTAGTGGCTATAGTGACAAGAATAATAAATCATATTTTTAAAATCGATTTGAAGAATAGGCAATAAAACATTACCTATTTAAGCGCTTTACTTCATTTAAATTAAAAAATTGACCAATAAATAACGATTTTAATCGTTAAGCGAGAATACTAAGCCCTGATCTAAGTGATCGATGTTCTGATAAAATTGGTTCCATATGATCATCAGTTGCATCAAACGATATCACTTTATGGGATTGGTCATTTTGGGATTGTTGATGCGTAGCTGAATGCTGTGAATCATCCATCATTGAAAAGTCACCAATATCGGCTTGTTCTAGTGTAATGCCTTGATCTTCTAATGAGACCTTTAAAAAAGGTAATGCTGATTCTAACATACCTTTAACAACATGATGGGCTGCCATCATGTGGAGATTCATTTTATCATCATTCATCTCAAGTTTAATGTGCAATGCACCTAATTCTTGTGGGTGTAATTTTATTTCAGCAGTTTGAATACTTTGGCGGTTAAACATAATAATTTGTTCAGCTAACGATGTTTGCCATTGTGTAATATTTACTTGCGTTGGCAAGTGTATTGATGTTGTAGCTAATGTTGTACTCGCATGCATTGGCGATAATAATAGGCTTTGTCCATTATTGGTATTATTTGTCAAAAATGATTCTTGATTTGTTTGCATAATGGCATCTTTATTACGATTAGTGGTGATAAATTGACTTTGCAAAGTAGCCACTTTGTGTATCATATTATTAGCATGTTGCTTATGCTTTGTTGGATTTGCATTAAAATTAATGTCATCGTTAATCGTTGCTGCTTGTTGATGAGCAACCCTCGATTTTGCCTCTTTTTTATTCGTTAATGGCATCACATCGGTTTGCGGAGTTACTTTATTAATTAAATTTTCGCTGTCATAAATGGAAGAAAGTAACTGGGTTGCCTGCTCATTGATTGGTTTTTCTGTTAATAAATTATCCAATAAATCGCTATGTAAATTGGCCGTTAACAATGGGTTTTGTTCGATTGATGTATCACTATATTGTGCACTACCAATCAAAGCTAAATTTGTTTGTTCTGGCGTTGCTATATTAAAAGGGTAAATAGCTGTGATAACTATATCATCGACATCGTTGCCATTTTCTTCGTGCGCATTATCCGTTCCATCTAGTTTGGTATTGAGAGTTTGTTTGCCTTGCTCTGTTTTGTTTTCATTGAGTCGCAATAATTGTTGAAAGCCATCATTGTCATTAGCCATTACATCTGTTTCAACAAGTTCTGACTGACGTGAAGAGGTCAGGTTCAAATCATTAATCAGATTAATATTCATTTAATATTCTCCTTGCTAATTGTAGCTGCGCAAATTCATCTGTCAGTTTTTGTTGTAAACGATTTTGTTGACGTAAATACTGGTTATGCTGTTTATTTAATAAAGTGCTATAAGTGTTTAAGCTCTTTTGTGATTGATTAAGATTTTTTATAATTTGCTTTTGTTTGATATCTAACGATAACAACAACTTTTTTTGTTGCTCAATGCCTTGCTCAATGGAAGCAATAAACAATGTAAAATTGTTTAACTCACTGCCTGTTATACCTTCAGATAAGGCTGCATTTAATTTTTGTTGATATTCAGTATAATAATTAGTTAAAACATTAAGTTGTGACTGTGCATTTTGCTGATTTTCACTCGCTTTTTTTAGTTTTATCAAGTAATCGTCGACCGACTTTTGTGCCAGTTTTTTTAATGTGGTAAAGGCAGTTTTTGATGGATTTTTATTCATCTGGCAGTGTTCCTAACAAGCTAATTGCGGTTCAACAATGGCCGCTAATTTTTGATAGGCATCTTGATAACTGCAGTGTTCATCAATACCTTGTTGTAAAAATTTTTGCATAGCAGGGTATAGGGTTATCGCTTTGTCCAATAATGGATCGGTACCTGTTACATAAGCACCAACATTGATTAAATCGCGGTTTCGTTGAAAGCTTGAAAACAGTTGTTTAAATAATCGCGATTTTTTTTCGTCTTCTGGTGCAGTGAGATCGGTCATTACTCGACTAATTGATGCTTCAATATCAATGGCAGGATAGTGCCCTGACTCAGCAAGCGCTCGTGATAATACAATATGCCCATCTAAAATGGCGCGAGCAGAATCGGCAATCGGATCTTGTTGATCGTCACCTTCAGTCAATACAGTGTAAAAGGCAGTAATAGCGCCTTTACCGCTTTCATCATTGCCTGCTCTTTCAACGAGCGCAGGCAATTTTGCAAATACTGAGGGTGGATACCCTTTAGTTGCTGGAGGCTCGCCGATTGCTAAGGCGATTTCACGTTGTGCCATTGCATAACGTGTTAATGAATCCATAATCAATAAAACATTAAAACCTTGATCGCGAAAGCTTTCGGCAATTCTAGTAGCATAGGCTGCGCCTTGTAAGCGCAATAAGGGAGATACATCGGCAGGTGCGGCAACAACAACGGCTCTAGCTAATCCTTCTTCACCCAAAATATTTTCGATAAAGTCTTTCACTTCTCGCCCCCGTTCACCAATCAAGCCAACGACGATAATGTCTGCCTGTGTGTAACGCGCCATCATACCAAGTAAAACACTTTTACCCACACCCGATCCAGCAAATAATCCCATCCGTTGCCCTTGCCCTATGGTTAATAAAGCATTTATCGCTCTTACACCGACATCTAATACTTGATGAATCGGTGTGCGTTGTAATGGATTAAGTGATTTACTGGCTAACCCTGCATGTTCAATATGTTCTGGTAGTGGTTTACCATCTAACGGTTTGCCCATGGCATCAACCACTCGCCCTAATAACCCTATGCCTACTGGCAATACTTTATGGCTAAAGTGTGTTAGATCATATTGTTCGGTGTAAACTCGTGCACCTAATAAAATGCCGTCCGTTGATTCAAAGGGCATTAAATAAAGCGTTTGGTCGTTAAAACCAACTACTTCACATTCAACCGGTTCAATTCGCCCCTCTGTTTGCCGTTCTACCAAGCAATTAGATCCTAAGGGTAGTTTTAATCCTATCGCTTCAAGAACTAATCCAGATGCTTTGACTAAGCGCCCATATTGACGAATTAAGGATAAGGACTCAATCTGCTGTATTGCTTGATTAATTTGAGCCGACCATGAAGACGAATATTTCACGTTAATGATTATCCCTTTGTAAACAGTCAGACATGATTTGCCAATGGTTATTGACATTAGCATCAATTTCATTGGTATTAGTCAAAATTTTGCATTCCCCTGTTTCAATATTGGGGTCGGCAATAAGTTGCCAGCGATATTGTTGATGTTCTTCATTTAGCATGGGTTCTAACCATTGTAAATCGGTCGGATTAAGGTGTAGTGACATAGGTTCAGACAAAATTGAACACTGTTCAACTAATGTTTGTATCGTATGGATTAACTGTTTTTGTTTTACTTTAGCAATACTGCCTACTGTTTTTTGTGCTGCAATTAACGCTAAATCAAATAATTTAGGTACGATTAATTCATCAATATCGTTAATTGATTGCTGAAAATTACTGATTAAATTGGTGATAGCATGAACAGCTTTGCGTTTTTCATCATTAAGTTGTTGTTCAATCTGCTTTCGCCCTTCTTGTTGCCCAAGTAGATATCCTTGTTCATAGCCCGCTCGTTTGCCTTCCTCAAAACCTGCTTCACGACCTAAATTAAACCCCTCCTGATAGGCTTGTGCTTCAACTTCTTGCTTCAGTTGTTCCAATGTTTGTTGAGTTTGAGCAAGCTCTGAGCTTACGGTATTTAGTTCTGGTTGTGAATCCAACTCAGGTTCAAGATCAGGCTGTGATTCGTTAACCTCGGTCTGTACTATTTCGTTACTTTCGCTCTGGTTTGATAGCGTACTTGCAGCCAAGTCACGAAAGTCTAGCGGTTTCCAATTTAATCTGTCAGGTTGGTTATACGTATTCATCATCACCACTAGTTAAGATCATTTCGCCACTTTCTGCTAATCGACGCGCAATAACCAAAATTTTCTTCTGCTCAGTTTCAACTTGTGATAAGCGTACTGGCGGTCTGTTTTCAAGATCTTCGCGTAAAATCGACGCGGCACGTTGAGACATGTTACTTAATAATTTGTCACGTAAGGCCGTCGATGCTCCTTTTAATGCAATGATTAATACTTCATTATCGACTTCTTTAAGTAGACGTTGGATACTTCTATCATCAACTTCAACAAGATTTTCAAACAAGAACATTTCATCAATAATTTTCTGTGCAAGTTCGCCATCATAATCACGTAATGCACTGATAACCAACTCTTCTTGTTGCGATTTCATTAAGTTAATAATTTCAGCCGCTGTGCGGATTCCACCCATATTATTCAATTTGATATTTTGACCATGTAATAACGTTGATAATGACGCCGACAAGACTTTAAGTGCCGATGGTTCAACACCACCAAAAGTGGCAATCCGCAACATAACGTCATTACGTAATTCATCATCAAATAGGTTGAGAATTTCGGCCGCTAGATCACGGTTTAAATGCACCAATATCGTTGCAATAATTTGTGGGTGCTCTTTTTTAACAAGATCAACCGCTCGTGCTGCATCAACAAAGTTTAGCATTTCAAGACCATCGGTTGCCTCTTCGCGATCAGTATTTAATAGATCATCAAGTAAGCGTTCGGTTTTTTCGCTACCAATGGATTTTTCAAGTATTGACCGTAAATATCCATCGGTATCGGTATTTAAGGCAGCACAATCATCAAGCGTGCCTTGGCACTCATTAAGTATATTTTTCAACTGTTCTTGAGACAATTGGGGCAATGACATCATTGCACTACTAATTTGTTGTACTTCTTTTGAACTTAAATACTGCATCACTTTTGCAGCAAGCTCTTCGCCTAATACCATTAATACTGTGGCGGCTTTTTGAGATTCACTTAAATTCATTTTTCTGTGTCCTCCTTACTCATCCAACCACGAATTATCAATGCCATAACACGAGGATCTTTTTCGACAATTTTGCGGATGTATTGCTGTTGCTGCATGTTATCTTCAAATATTTTTTGTTGCTGCTTGCTGTGCGCTTTATAATCTAATTTTTCTTCAACGTTAGTTGATGCATTAGTGGTTTTATCACTAAAAATGTGGTACTGCCGTTGTACTTTTATCCACAGTGAATGGAACACTTTGCGCCACAAGAACCAGATAACTAAAATGTAAATCAAGTACTTACCAGCAGTTTTAACTCCCTCATAAAACTCATGAGTTTTCCAAAACGCTAAGCCGTTGCTTTCGTCCAATTCTTGATCGGTGAATTTTAAGTTAGCGACAGTGAGTGAATCACCGCGTAAATCTGAAAACCCCATCGCTTGGCGGGCTAAAAGTTCAATATTTTTCAGTTCATCATTATCTAGCTTTACCCACTGCTCAGTACTAGCTGGTGGTTGGCTATCGTCAGATGCTGCTTCTGCATTATCTGGCTCGATTGTGACAAATTTATAATTCACTAAAACAGCGACAGATAAGCGTTTAATTCGTCCTTCAGGTATTTGACTGTGTATAACTTGTCGATTTACTTCAAAGTTCACAGTATTATTTGATTGTAAATTGTACGGTTGTTGTTTATCTGCCTTTTCAGTCGATGCAGTTTTTGTTTCGTTTTCATCAATCGGTGCGCTAGATATCGGTACCGGTTGATTAGATAGTGCACCAGGCACTCCGCCGATACCGTAGCTTTTAGTTGATTGATGGTTTTCCATTTGTTGCTTACTACGAATGGTTTGATTAGCAATATCACTATTAGGATCATAAGTTTCTGATGTCGATTCTTGTCGGCTAAAGTCGACATCGGCATTGACTTGCACTTTAACATTATTTTTACCTAAAATAGGTGTGATAATTTTTTCTACTCGCTGACGAATACTGTTTTCAATCCGCTCACTAAATTCAAGTTGGGCGACATTTGTATTCCTATCACGATAGCCTTCCCCTGTTAACAGATGACCATGCTGATCAATAATAGTTACTTTATCTGCTTGTAATTCTGGCACACTACTTGAAATTAAGTGAATAATGGCATCGATTTGGCCTTGTGATAAAGTTCGTCCTGGTAGCAATGTTAATGCGACCGAAGCTGAGGGAAATTTTCGCTCGCGAACAAATAACGACGGTTTAGGCATTGCTAAGTGCACTCTAGCATCATCAATACTACTGATAATAGATATTGTTCGGGATAATTCGCCTTCTAAAGCTCGCTGATAATTGATTTGTTCATTGAATTGGCTCATACCAAAGCTTTCTTTATCAAGCAATTCAAAACCAACTGATCCGCCTTTAGGTAATCCCTGTTGTGCAATACGTAAACGTGTGTCGTAAACTTTGTCTTGCGGAATTAAGATAGCTGAGCCAGAGGCAGAAAATTGATAAGGAATATTCATCTTATCAAGCTGACTAATAATTTCGCCACCATCTTTATCACTTAAATTACTGAACAAAACACTATATGATTCATCTTTAGCCCATAAATAGATAAAACTAATCATCGCTATCATAATGACGCCAGCAATTAACAATGCCATTTTTGTGTTTTGTTTTAACTGATTTGCAAAAGGTAACTTATTGAATATTGATTCACCTTTGTTGTTGACTGTTTGACTAGTCATAGACATCCTAATTCTAAACTATTTAGATTAACTCGGCGGTTATTATCCATGTATTTAAAAAATTCAATGGCAAGAAAAGCGCACAGTTTTCCCCTTACTTAACCTCTTTGATTTTTTATTTTTATGATAAATTTAACAATACATTGACAAAAAAACGAAAGAAACAACTATCAAAATGAATACAATCAATATGTTAAATTCAATTGAGCTAACACATTTAAATGATTCGACCGCCATTTCAAAAAAAACGCATGTTGCGGATAACACAAGCTTTGGTACAGAATTAAAAACAGCATTAGATAAAATCAGCCAATTGCAAATACAAGCAAACCAACAAGCCAAAGCGTTTGAAATGGGCGATGCGGGTGTTTCATTAAATGAAGTAATGGTTAATATGCAAAAATCATCGGTTTCATTGCAGTTTGGTATTCAAGTGCGCAACAAACTGGTCGCAGCTTATCAAGAAATTATGAATATGAATGTCTAATTAATTGCACTCACTCGCATTAATAATACGGATGCTAAAAATTAATTACGTATTAATTGAAGTCATTGAACAGAAATCTTAGCTTGAACCTAATATAATTTACAGGGTTCAAGCCAAGCAATCCACAAACTTACATTGCTACATTAAGTTCGCTATTTTTTGATAGTTATCGATTTTATTTTGATGATCGACATGTTTACCAATCCACTCTCGAAGCTGTGAATGACGTGTCATAATCAATTGGGTTAATTGTTGTTGATAACTAAGTATGTTTTTTATATACATTCGCACAATATCTTGATGTTTCAAGGGTATGTTTTCAATTGCTGTAAAATCATCGACCAGCATAATACCTTTTGATAATTGAAGATATTTATTTTGCCAACTCAACAATAAATCCCAGTTTTCATCCCTTGCGTTAATCAACATTTGTTCAACAACATAATTAAATTGTTCGTATTGTTCTAATAATTTACTTCCTTTCATAATCACCCTTTTTTATTTTGCAATTTCTCGCCAAGATTCGGCAATATTGTTTAACAAATCGTAACAAGATTGCAGTTTTTCTTTATCGTTATGTAAATTGGCTAAAACTAACTGTTGACTAATATAGTGATACAGACGATCTAAATTTTCTGCGATTTCCCCCCCTTTTTCTAAATCTAAACAGCCTTTAAGACCATTATCAACAATGTTAATTGCTTTAGAAATTGCTGTGCCTTTACCAGCAATATTACCTTTTTGAAGATATAAGCTCGCTAAGCGAATTGCCTGTAATGCACCATCAAATAATAATACAATCAATTGATGGGGCGAAGCTTGACTAACACGTGTTTCTAAATTTACTTGCTCATAGGCTTTAGAACCTAACTGATACATTATTCCCCTCTATTTTTTTAAGTTTGCCATCATGTCAAATTGTGTTGTTAAATAATTACTCATGCTATCTAATGAGTTAATTAAGATATCTAATTTAGTAAATTGAACTCGGTAACGTTCAACCGTTTGCTCAATCGAGCTACTTACTTGTTCATGACGTTTATCTAATGACTTTAACGTAGAATTTAAACCATTGGTTGCCGAATCAATCATGCCATCACTATCAATAAACCCACTCACTTTGGTAAAAACCTCATTAGCTATCCCCGTCGTTTTACCATCACCAATAAATAATGTTGCAACAGCGTCACTGTTTTCATTAAGTGCCTTTTTTAGCTCATTTTCTTTGACCGTTAGCTGACCACTTTTATCCATGGTAATACCAATTTGCGACAATACTGAAAATTCGCCCGCTTGTCCTTTGGCAAAGATTGAACGAATACTCTGGTCAATATTACGTAGCGTTGAATCACCAATCAGTGGACCATTACTACTGTTTAATTCGTTAGAGTTAGTCTCTCCTGCGGTGAATTTGGTTAACGTTGACATAGTTGTTTGCAGTTGATTAAAAGCTTCAACCCATTCTTTAATGGCTTCTTCTGCCTTTTCGTTATCCGCACTTATGGTAAGGTTTTGGCTGGTTGTTGTGGTTGCTTTTAATGTTATATCAACACCGGCAACAACCTCTTTGACGGTATTAGAACTACTTGTGATGGCAATACCATTAAACGTCAATTTAGCATCTTGCGCTTTTGCAACTTCGGTCATACCACTACTAGGCTGATTAATATCGAATCCAATGATATTATTTAACTTATCATCGTCTGACGAAATTGACGTAATGGTTTGCTTCTCACCCGTTTCTTTCGAGGTAATCACTAACTGATAATTATCCGCCCCAGAACGGACAACGGCGGCATTTATTGTTGAAGGAATTTTTTTACCATCATCATTAGTCACTTGAGCATTATTAATGGCGTTAGCTATTGCTTCTAATGATGTTTCATCTTTAGATAACGTTACATTAAGCTTATCACCATTCGCCTGTTCAATGGTGATGGTGCGTGTTTCATTATCATTACCTAATGACGCGTTTTTGTCGTTGATTACCGATGTTGCAACACTATGCGATGTCGCCAATTGATCAACCGTCACAGCATAATCGCCTAAAGCCGCTTTGCTATTTGTCTTTACTGAAAAATAGTCGTTACTACCTGTTGCTATACGGCTTTGAAATAATTCTTTTTTTTGAAGTTTTGCCGTTGCTGTATTAAATGTTGTCAATGCACTTTTTAACTTACCAAAACCACTAATTTTTGCATTAATTGCTTTTTGTTGTGTGGTAATTGGTGTTAAGCGTGTTTTTTCAGCCGCTTCTAATTGCTTTAAAATTTCGCCAAGATCGATTCCCGAACCTATCCCTAATGCACTCATTGCCATGATTTAGTCTGCCTATAACAAATTGCTTAATAGTTTGTATATCGGCCAACTTTGCTAAAAGTTTAATTATCATTTCAATATTTATTTAATAAGCAATAAAGTTACTATTTTTTGCGCAAAAACAATTATTAAAAAATTAATTAATAAACTTTATAACAAAATGATTTATTTAAATATAATTATTTTATTTTTACTAAATGGCTTTATTTTTTAAAAGATAATCATTAAAAATATTAAAGTTCCTAGATTTTCTTCCGATAAGTTATTCATCAGCAAAAATGTTGAAAAAAATTTCAATATCTAGTTGATTTTAATATTTATATTATCGGAGATAAAAATGGCACAAGTAATTAATACTAATACAATGTCTTTAATGGCAAAAAATAACCTAAACAATTCTCAAAGCGTTCTTAGCACATCTATCGAGCGCCTTTCATCAGGTATGCGTATTAACAGCGCAAAAGACGATGCAGCAGGTCAAGCAATCGCTAACCGTTTTTCATCAAACATCAAAGGTTTAACTCAAGCTGCTCGTAATGCAAATGATGGTATTTCACTTGCACAAACAACAGAAGGTGCACTAAATGAAATCAACAACAACGTACAACGTATTCGTGAATTAACAGTTCAAGCTGCAAATGGTACTAACTCAGAAAGCGATCTTGTGTCAATTCAAAACGAAATCGATCAACGTTTAGATGAAATCGATCGTGTTTCTAAACAAACTGATTTCAATGGTTCTAAAGTATTATCTGAAGATAAAACCCTTAAAATTCAAGTAGGCGCAAACGACGGCGAAACCATTGAAATCAATTTGAAAAAAATTGATAGCACTGAACTCGGTTTAAATGCATTTAATGTATCAAGTTCACCAACAGAAGATCCATTAAAAACAATTGATGCTGCATTATCAAAAATTGATGCATTACGAGGACAACTTGGTGCGGTACAAAACCGTTTCGAATCAACAGTAACCAACATTAACAATACTGTAAATAATCTAAGTTCTGCACGTAGCCGTATTGAAGATGCGGATTACGCAACAGAAGTATCAAACATGACTCGTGGTCAAATTTTACAACAAGCAGGTACATCTGTATTAGCGCAAGCTAACCAAGTACCACAATCAGTACTTTCTTTATTACAGTAATTCTGATTATCTATTTTTGATCATTCTACCTTTGTCATATAGCTATAACGGTATTTTTATAATACCGTTATGGCTAATAATGATAATTAACTATTTTTTATCCCGTTATTCTGCCCATTAAATTCACCAACTATCGTCATAATACTGTGAAGCATTTTTATAGCATTGGTTCAAAAAATGGATAATAGCTTATATAACTCACAGGGTGTAATAAACCAAATCGATTGGAAACAATATATTCATTTGGTTCGCAATGAAGCATTAAAATTAGCGGTTCGTTTACCTGCAACGGTTGAACTTGATGATTTATTACAAGTTGGCTATATCGGTTTATTAGACTCAATAAAACGTTATGACATCTCTCAAGGTAATACTTTTGCCACCTTTGCCATACCAAGAATTAAAGGTGCCATGCTCGATGAACTACGTAGCCGTGATTGGTTGCCAAGGCAAACGCGTAAAAAAATAAAAGATGTCACTACAGCAATGAATGAATTAGAACAAAAGTTAGGTACACCACCTAACGATGAGCAAATTGCCAAATATTTACAATTGCCTATTAGTGAATACCACAAAATTTTATTAGATTCAAATACTAGCCAAATATGCTCATATGATGAAATTCATAAGAAATTGGGCGATAACATTGATGCCATTATTGAATATGAAGAAGATAATAATCCTTTTTTGACCATAATAGATGAGGAAATTCGTAATACCGTTATCCACCAAATTGAAAACTTACCAGAAAAAGAAAAACTTGTTTTATCACTTTATTACCAAGAAGATCTCAATTTAAAAGAGATTGGTAATGTAATGAATATTAGCGAATCAAGAGTAAGCCAATTGCATAGCCAAGCAATAAAAAGAATACAAAGTAAGGTTACTTTTTAGAAACAATAAAAAAAGAAATTAAATAAAGTGTAATCAATCGAAAATAAATTGAAATGATTTTTTTATTGACCTTTTCAATTTAAAAATGTAATTTTAAGCGAAAAAAAATAATTTCTTTTTTAATTTTACCTGTTTTTTCGTTTTTTTATGCGAAAAACAGCAAATATAAATTGGTGACTAAATTGGGCAATATATTAGACGACGATGTTCTTAAGTGTATACATCATTTAAACCTGTCAGCATTACTGTTGAGCCAGAAAATGATTGAAAAAGATAAAGTGATGGCCATGTATCGATTGGGTATTGATGAAGAAACTGCGGATATACTTAGCGGTTTAAGTACCTCTCAAATGTTAGTTTTATCAGAAACAAATCAATTAATTTTTCAACTACGATTTGAAAATGCAGAAATGATGAAAAAACTAACAGAAGAATCCCGCGTTAGAGATATAAAACAGATGCATACAGGTATTCTTTTATCTAGTTTGCTATTAGATTCAATCAATAAGTAGCTAAGGAATCAACATGACAGGTGTAAGTATTATTCAGAAATATCAAGAAACCCAGCTTGCTATCAAATTAATTTCTCTTGGCGGAAGAATCCAAATGCTGGAAAGTGAAACTAATTTGAGCCGAAATAAATTAATAAAACTTTATAAAGAAATTCAAGGTTGCCCACCACCTAAAGGTTTATTACCTTTTTCAACCTCGTGGTTTATGACATGGGAACCGAATATTCATGCTAGTATTTTCTATAATGCTTACTCTTTTTTAGTTAGAAACGGTTTAAAGTCAGGCATTCAAACGATCTTAAAAGCCTATCAACTTTATTTAGAACAGTGTCAATTTTCACATAAAGAAGAACCTATTTTAGGCTTAACCAGAGCTTGGATTTTAGTAAAATTTGTTGAAAAAAATATCATGCAACAATCATGTTGTACGGTCTGTCGTGGGCTTTTTATTACGCACGCTTATCACCCACAAAATACGTTTACATGCAGTTTATGTCAACCTCCGTCAAGAGCAGATAAGAATAATAAAACACAAAAAGAAAATGACGAAAAATGCTTGAAAGTATTATCAAAACAAAGTCATTTAAACTCATCAGTTTCGCACCAGATAACTGCTTGAATAAATATTAAAAATATCGAATCAATTTAACTGTTATTTTATAGATAAAGAAGAAAGTCAATGCTAATAATTATAGGGTATATTGTCGTTATCGCCTCTGCACTACTGGGTTATGTACTAAGTGGCGGCTATTTAGCCGTGCTGTTTCAACCACTTGAATTGTTAATTATTGGTGGTGCTGCTATTGGTGCTTTTATTGTCAGTAATGAACAAAAAACAATAAAAGCCACACTCAAAGCGTTGGGGCAATTATTTAAAACATCTAAATATAATAAAAACCTGTATCTAACACTGATCAATTTAATGTATAGCATTTTGACAAAGATCCGCCAAAGTGGAGGGTTATCTATTGAAGCAGATATTGATAATCCACACGAAAGTGAATTATTTAAGCAGTATCCATTAATTTTAGCTAATCCAAGAATCTGCGATTTTATTACTGATTACTTACGACTGATGATTAGTGGCAATATGGATGTATTTGAAATCGAAACACTAATGAGCGAAGAAATTGAAACATTCGTCCATGAACTTGAAAAGCCTGTTGATGCTATTTCTGGAATTGGTGATGGCTTACCGGCGTTTGGGATTGTTGCAGCTGTAATGGGTGTAATTAATACACTTGCGCAAGCTGATAGACCAGCAAGTGAACTTGGAGAACTTATTGCCCATGCGATGGTCGGAACTTTTTTAGGGATTTTACTTGCTTATGGATTTATTTCGCCGCTAGCCGCCTTATTAAAACAAAGAAATGCTGATATGGTCAAAATCCTAGAGTGTACAAAAGTGATACTTATTGCCAGTATGCATGATTATTCACCACAAATTTGTATTGAATTTGGACGAAAAACACTATTTTCTCATGAAAGACCATCATTCTTTGAATTGGAAAAATATATCCAAGAAATTAAAGATAAGAATCTCAATAAAAACGAAAATAACCAGTAATGAAAGATAAATCTGTAAGAATAATTATTAAGAAAAAATCAGGGCATGGCGGTGGTCATCATGGTGGTTCTTGGAAAATTGCTTATGCCGACTTTATGACGGCAATGATGGCTTTATTTTTAGTTATGTGGCTGATTTCGACATCTACACCACAAGAATTAAAAGGTATTGCCGAATATTTTAGAACACCATTAATCCTTGGTCAAAATGGTGGCAAGAATATTAGTGATAGTGAGAGTCCTATTCCCGGTGGTGGCGATGATGTAAGCCAACAAATAGGTGAAGAAAAAAACAGTGTTTCAAACTCATTACACAATGAATTAGAAAAACAACAACTAGAAAAAATACAGCTAATCGAAACAGCAAAAAAAATCTTTGAAATGTTTGAAATCGACCCTCGCTTAAAAAAGTTAGCACCGAATTTGATTGTTGAATTAACTCAAATGGGATTACGAATTCAAATTTTAGCCTCTGACGATAAACCTATGTTTGACGTTGGTAGCACAGCAATTGATCCCAATATGCAAGAAATTCTACATGCTTTAGCGCCGATTTTAAATTCATTACCTAATAAAATCACTTTGTCTGGTCATACCGATGAACGCCAATACACAACGGGTGATCGTGGCTACAGTAACTGGGAATTATCAGCAGATAGAGCTAACGCCTCAAGGAGGGAACTCATTGTCGGAGGGTTAGATTCCAACAAAATTATTCGTATTATAGCCTTAGCCGATACCGTTAGTTTAAACAATCCTAACTACAGCAAAGATGCTAACCGGCGTATCAGTATCTTAATTTTAAATAAAACTGCACAACAGTATATTGAAGAAGAAAATAACATGACTGGTATCGATTTTTTAAGGCAATCACAACAGCTAAAACCAGAATAACAACCATTTTTAAAAATAGAAATGGCATCATTTAGAAATTTTTCAAAATACTCGTAAAAATAATTAAATTTTTGAGAATTTAAGCCGATATAAAAAATAACTTATTTTTAATTGATGTTATTAACTAAAACGATATTGAGGGGATTTTTATGGCGAATTCATTAATGAATACAGGTATTAGTGGATTGAATGCAGCACAAAATATGCTTAATGTAATTAGCAATAATATCAGTAATGCTCATACAAAAGGCTACAATCGCCAGCAACAAGTTTTAAGCCAAGCCAATGGCACTCAACATAGTTTTGGTTTTGTGGGTAATGGTGTTGCTGTCTCATCGGTGAATCGTGCCTTTAACCATTTTGTGGTCGGGCAATTGCGTCAATCACAATCGCAAAATGGTGCGATTAAAACGTATTATAATGAATTATCAAAAGTTGATAACCTACTGGCAGAAAACGATAACAGCGTTTCATCACAACTTAACAACCTTTTTGCTAGCTTAAATAAGTTAGCTTCAAATGCTGGCGATGCTTCAACAAAGCAAACGGTAATTAGTGATCTTACCTCGTTAACAAGTCAATTTAATAAAACAGAAAAAAATTTAAAAAATCAAATCGCCAACATTAATACCGAATTAAACACGAATGTCGACAAAGTTAATGCTTACGTTCAGCAAATTGCCGAACTCAACCAAAAGATATCAAAACTACAGACAGTAGATGGCGGCAATGAACCCAATGCATTACTTGATCAACGAGATCAACTGGTTAATGATTTAAGTGAGATCATTGGTATTACCGTCACAGAGCAAAATGGGCAGTATAATTTGTCGTTAGAAAATGGTTTAAATTTAGTACAAGGCTCATGTGCTAACATATTAACCGTACAACCTTCGGCAGATGATCCAGCACTCAATACCATTATTTATACACACCCTTCTGGCGCTACTCAAGAACTGACTAGTCAGAACATCACATCAGGCTCATTAAATGGACTATTAACGTTTCGTGATGGCCCACTAACTGAATCACGTAATCAACTGGGATTAATTGCCCTCAATTTAGCAGAACGTTTTAATGAAGTGCATATGTCAGGAGTGGATATTCATGGTAATCAGGGCGAAAAACTATTTGATTACAACAAACCAAGTTGTATAACTAACACTAAAAACCAAGGAAATGCCACGGCTAAAATTGAGTTTACATCAGTGACCGAAGTCAAAGCCTCGGATTATAAAATAGAATTCGATGGCAACAATTGGGTTGTAACAAGATTATCTGATCACAAACAAATCACACCTCAAATTGAAGAAGGTAAATTGATTTTTGATGGCTTATCTATCGAGATAAATGGTAATGCTATGGCAGGCGATTCTTTTATGATTAAACCTGTTGCGGATATAGCCTCGTCATTACAGTTATTAGTCAAAGATGTGAATAAACTTGCAACAGGTATTAATGATGATGAAAACGGTGCTGGTGATAACCGTAATGTAGCAAAATTATTAGCTATTCAAAATGAAAAACTAGTGAATGGCACAACGACCTTAAAAAGTGCTTACACAACGTTAGTTAGTTACATCGGCAGTAAAACCCAAACAGCAAAAATTTCTGCACAATCAACAAAAAATATAACCCAACAAATTTACGAACAAAATCAATCAATATCTGGGGTTAATATTGAAGAAGAATATATCTCAATGCAGGTCTATATGCAGTATTACCAAGCCAATGCAAAAGTGATTGATGCCGCCACAACACTATTTGATACCATTTTAGGTTTAACCAAATAATAAAAAGATAAAGGAATAAAAAATGCGCCTTAGCACCAATTCACTATATCAAAAAAATTTACAAAGTATTTTAAACACCAATAGCAAATGGCAAAAATCGGGTTTACATTTAGCCACTGGCAAAAAGATTTTAACGCCTTCTGATGATCCAATGGGCGTATCACAATCATTAATATTAAAACAAGCCCAAGCACAAAATCAACAGTATCAAGCTACGCGTGAAAGCACCGAAAAAACACTAAGTCGCCAAGATACGCTCTTGTCAGAAGTGAATACCGTTATCCAAACGATCCAAGAAACTTTAGTTTATGCCGCCAATGAAACGCTAAATGAAGAAAACAGACTTGATCTTGCCAATAAATTACAAGGTTTAAAAGATCAACTACTCGCATTAGCTAACTCAAAAGACACCAATGGCAACTATATTTTTGCTGGTCAAAAAAATGACACACCGCCTTTTGTGGTAAGCGAATCGGGCGAAGTGAATTACATCGGCGGAACAACATCAGTAAATGTATTTATTGATGACTCAAGAGAGGTCGCAGCAAGCTTTACTGGTATAAAAGTCTTTATGACTGGGGCAAATGTCAAAAATGCTGATGGTTCACCTGCAGAAAGTAATATTTTTGCAAGCATTGATTATGCGCTTGAAGCGTTAAAAACAGACTTAGATTATGATAATGAAAAAAGCGTTGAAGAATTTAGAACTGGGTTATCAAAAGCTCGCAATGGCATCGATAATTCGTTTAGCAATATCTCGACCGTAAGGGCTGAGGGCGGTTCGGTATTAGCCGAAATCGATCGGTTAACCGCACTAGGTGAAACACTAGATATTGAATTTCAAACTCAAATAAGCCAGCTTGAAGATGTCGATTGGTACGATGCTATTTCAGAATATGCGTTACTGCAGGCCAATTTACAAGCGGCGCAATATACCTTTATGACAATGCAAAGTATGTCGCTGTTTCAAATGAAATAAAGCGTTGTTGTTTTGATTGTGTAATGTGATTTTACCCAAAATCGTCAAAGCGATTCATTCCATTCAAGGAGGCGTAATGCCTCCTTTTTTCTCCTTTTTATGTAAGGTTTGATGAGTGGGGTTATCTTGGATTTTGGGGATGTTTGTATTTTCATAAAAAAACCTGGATTCAAACATGAAGTGCAATTTTAAACACGGTGGAGTGAAGAAAGTAGAAAGGTGATTTATACTAGCTCCTTCGCACCAC
>NZ_WTFC01000129.1:0-281 GCF_009795795.1 Gilliamella sp. Pas-s95
AGCAGCTTAGTTTTTTTGTACAACTTTTGGGGTGCAGTTCACGAATTCCCTTAGCAATCCCGCGCTTGGCTGCAGAATGTGGCCTACGGCACTACTCGTATCATCCTGATACTCGCCTCTACGAGGCCATCTTCGCTATGCTCAGATGTTCAAATTTGTTCCAGACAAATTTGTCCTCCGCCGTCGCTCGGTCTTGACGCACCGTTTGTGGACGCGCTCCCGGCGCACCACAAACTCGCCAAACATCCCTGTTTGGCGTGCTAACCTCGCTCTGTTGTCGG
>NZ_WTFC01000043.1:0-20856 GCF_009795795.1 Gilliamella sp. Pas-s95
GCGAAGGTGCTAGTATAAATCACCTTTCTACTTTCTTCACTCCACCGTGTTTAAAATTGCACTTCATATTTGAATCCAGGAACAACAAAATAAAAACTTCAATAAAATCAATACCTTTTCTGACTGATTTTTAGCAAAAACAACTTGCATAAAAATCAACCAAGACTGTTTAGTTTGTCTTGTTCTGGCGCCCAAATATGCCGACAACAGAGTATTGATTTTATTATTTTTTTATTTTAAAATAAAAAAACTTACTCAAACCAAATCATTGACGCCATCCGCCCTGTTTTATTTTCCCGACGGTATGAAAAAAACTTATCTTGTTCAGTATAAGTACAAAAATCCCCTCCAAAAATCTTAATTACTCCCATTGCCTGTAAGCGTTGTTTAGCAATTAAGTAAAGGTCAGCTAGATATTTTTGTTCAGCAGGGTTGATTAATTTAAAGGCAATTTTTGCATTGCGGTCGATTTTTTCAAATTGTTCCTTAACGTCAATACCAACCTCGAATTTTTTGGCACTGATCGCTGGCCCAAGCCATACGATAATGTTTGACGGTGGCGAGACAAATTTTTTGACGGTTTCTTCCAGTATTCCGTTACATAATCCTCGCCAGCCGGCATGTGCTGCCGCAACTTCGTCACCATTAGTTGTACAAAACAAGACTGGCATACAATCGGCAGTAAGTACTACGCTCACTTGTTTGGGTTGATGAGTATAAGATGCGTCGGCTTCTATTGTTTGGTTAGGAATATTGCCTGTTGCTGTTTGTAAAGCAATTTGCGATATATCCAGCGCTATGGTGCTGTGTGTTTGAGTTAGCCAATAAGGTTCGCTGGGTATCTGTTCGGTTTGTATTAGGCGCTGGCGGTTTTGCGCTATGTGTTCTAAATTGTCGCCTGTTCGACTCCCCATATTTAAGCTCGCAAATGGTGCCATACTAACACCGCCTGTTCGTGTTGTGGTGAGGGCATGGACGTTTTTAGGTGCTGTCCAATATGGGTAAATCGATTTTATCATGTTGGTTACCAGTCTAGTTCATCTTTGTGCTGTTCAGTATCTTCTTGCAAGGCTTGAATTAACGTTTGCATGTCTTGCGGTATTGGTGCATTCCATTGCATGAGTTCTCCTGTAATAGGATGATACAGGCGTAACATGGTGGCATGTAATGCTTGGCGATCAAAGTCACGCAAGGTTTGAATAAACAATTCACTTGCGCCTTTGGGCGGCCTTGGGCGCCCACCATAAAGTGGATCGCCAATTAATGGATGGGCAATATGTGCCATATGTACACGAATTTGGTGAGTACGACCTGTTTCTAAGCGTAAGCGTAATCGGGTATGTAAGCGGTACTTTTCCATCACTCGATAGTGTGTAACCGCAGGTTTGCCGGTTGGGAATACTGCCATGTGGGTACGTTTGGTTGGGTGCCGAGTGATGGGTTGATCTACTGTGCCCCCTGCTGTAATGATGCCCATAGCAACTGCTTCATATTCACGGGTGATTTCACGGTGTTGGAGTGCATCAACTAAATGAGTTTGGGCATTAATGGTTTTAGCAACAACCATAAGGCCAGTGGTATCTTTGTCCAGTCGATGAACAATACCAGCACGCGGTACACGCGCGATGTTAGGATGATAATGTAATAAAGCATTTAATACCGTACCATCCGGATTACCTGCACCGGGGTGTACGACTAAATCACGCGGTTTGTTGATAACTAATATATCGTCATCTTCATAAACAATATCAAGTTTTATATCTTCAGGTTGGTGATAGGTTTCTTCTTCGATTTCGGCATTAATTGTGATTTTTTCACCACCTAAAACCCTTTCTTTGGGTTTGTTAACTATATTGTTGTTAACAGTGACTTTGTTATTGACGATCCAATCTTTTATTCTTGATCGTGAATAATCAGGGAAAAGCTCTGACAAAGCTTGATCTAAGCGCATCCCTAATTGGTGTTGTTCAATTTCGGTTGATAATTTTAACTCATGCATGTGTAATTTATCTATTTTAAGCTGTTTTGTTTTAGAGTATTATATACCAATCATCGCCTTTTATGTTTAATTATATTTGGATTGAAAACTGAATGAAATTGCGCTTACACTCTTTGTTAGCTATCGCTTTAACTGGCATGCTAATTGGTTGTACTTCTTCTAAGCCAGATGTTGAAAATGTACCCGAAATTGAGCTTTACAATAAAGCTAAATCAGAGCTTGAAAATGGGAATATAAAATCCAGTATTAAAGTATTAGAGTCCATGGATAAAAATTATCCATTTGGTCCTTATTCACAACAAGTGCAACTCGATTTGATTTATGCTTATTATAAGTCTGCCGATTTGCCATTGGCGATTGCCTCAATTGACCGATTTTTAAAGTTGAATCCGACACATCAAAATATTGACTGGGTTATTTATATGCGTGGCCTTTCAAATATGGCGCAAGATGACAATATGATCCAAGGTTGGTTTAATGTTGATCGTTCAGATCGCGATGCTGATTACGCAGCAGCTGCGTTTAAGGATTTTACCTATTTAGTGTCTAGCTTCCCTAGTAGCCAGTACGCCGCCGATGCACAAAAACGTCTTATATTTTTGAAAAACAGATTAGCTCGCTATCAGCTAAAAGTAGCTCAATTTTATACTAAACGTGGCGCTTATGTAGCAGTAATTAACCGTGTGACTGACATGCTATCGACGTTCCCAGATACCGATTCAACAAAAGAAGCGTTGCTATTAATGCGTAATGCTTATAATGAATTAGGGTTAGTCAACGAAACACAAAAAGTCGATCAACTAATTCAAGCCAATCTTGAAAACATGCCAAAAGAAGAGCAACGTTCATTTTTATCACGCTTCACTAGCGTTTTTAATGGCGGTTAGGCTGTTTTAGATTTGACTTCCAACCATTAATAATTCTGCATAATATAATTGCTATTTAAGTTTGATTAAATGGCAATTAATTAGCAAATTAAAATGGAACATTGTTAGCTGAAGCTTTACAAAATATTAATTCCATTGTTGTCGATATTAGAAAAAACAATATGTGGAATACAAAAGCTATTATCTCATACTCTATAGCCATATTTTAAACTAACTCTTGATTCACATATCGTTTGTAAAACGTGTCAATAACCAATACAATTAGCAACATATTTTTATTAGCAATAATAGATAGGACATTAACTCGTCATGCAAGAACAATACCGCCCAGATGAAATCGAAGCCACTGTGCAAAAACATTGGCAAGAAAATAAAACCTTTCACGTTACCGAAGATCCATCAAAAGAAAAATATTACTGCTTATCGATGCTACCTTACCCGTCTGGGCGTTTGCATCTTGGTCATGTTCGCAATTACACCATTGGTGATACCATTTCACGTTACCAACGTTTAAATGGTAAAAATGTACTACAACCAATTGGTTGGGATGCGTTTGGCTTACCTGCTGAAGGGGCTGCTGTTAAAAATAATACTGCACCGGCAAAATGGACATACGAAAATATTGCCTATATGAAAAAGCAATTGCAGCTTTTAGGCTTCGGTTATGATTGGGATCGCGAAGTAACAACTTGCCGTCCAGAATATTATAAATGGGAACAATGGTTTTTTACCAAGTTATACGAAAAAGGTCTAGTTTATAAAAAAACATCCGCAGTTAACTGGTGTCCAAATGACCAAACCGTACTTGCTAATGAGCAAGTGGTTGAAGGTTGCTGTTGGCGTTGTAGTACCCCCGTTGAACGTAAAGAGATCCCACAGTGGTTTATTAAAATCACCGAATATGCCGAAGAGCTACTTAATGATTTAGATACCTTAGAGAGCTGGCCAGAACAAGTTAAAACTATGCAACGTAACTGGATTGGTCGTTCTGAAGGGGTTGAATTTGATTTTGCTGTTGAAAATTATACCGATAAATTACGCGTTTATACAACGCGCCCTGATACTTTAATGGGGGTTAGCTTTGTGTCGGTTGCAGCAGAACATCCACTTGCACAATTAGCTGCAAAAAATGATGCAAAAATTGCCGAGTTTGTTGCCGAATGTAAAAACACCAAAACTGCCGAAGCCGATATGGCAACAATGGAAAAGAAAGGCATTGCAACTGGTTTTTATGCTATCCATCCGTTAACAGGCAAGAAAGTCCCTGTTTGGATTGCTAACTTTGTATTAATTGAATATGGCACTGGTGCCGTCATGGCCGTGCCGGGGCACGATGAGCGCGATTATGAATTTGCCTCAAAATATAATTTACCAATTAATCCTGTTATATTAACTCAAGACGGCAACGCGCCAGACTTGTCTGAAAAAGCATATACCGAGCATGGCAAATTATTTAATTCTGGCGAGTTTGATGGTCTGGATTTTGATCAAGCGTTTAATGCTGTTGCTGATAAATTAATTGCGTTAGGTATTGGTCAACGAAAAGTTAATTACCGTTTGCGTGATTGGGGCGTCTCGCGCCAACGTTATTGGGGTGCGCCTATCCCAATGGTGACACTTGAAGACGGTACAACTATTCCAACACCAGAAGATCAGTTACCGGTTATTTTGCCAGAAGACGTCGAAATGAACGGTATCACTAGTCCAATTAAGGCCGATCCTAACTGGGCAAAAACCACGGTAAACGGTCAGCCCGCTCTGCGTGAAACCGATACGTTTGACACCTTTATGGAGTCATCTTGGTATTATGCCCGTTATACTTGTCCACAATATGACAAAGGTATGTTAGACGAAAAAGCTGCTAACTATTGGTTGCCTGTAGATCAATATGTCGGTGGTATTGAACATGCGATTATGCATTTACTTTATTTTAGATTTTTCCATAAATTAATGCGTGATTTTGGTTTAGTTTCGTCCGATGAGCCAGCAAAACGCTTACTATGCCAAGGCATGGTATTAGCCGATGCGTTTTATTACACCAGTCCAACCAATGAACGCATTTGGGTTTCACCAACCGAAGTCACTATTGAACGTGATGAAAAAGGTCGCATTGCTAAAGCCGTTGACAAACATGGCAATGAGCTAGTCCATGCGGGTATGACAAAAATGTCAAAATCCAAAAATAATGGTATTGACCCGCAAGAAATGGTTGAAAAATATGGTGCTGATACTGTTCGATTGTTTATGATGTTTGCTTCGCCAGCGGATATGACATTGGAATGGCAAGAGTCTGGTGTTGAAGGTGCTAACCGATTTATTAAACGTGTATGGCGTTTAGTTTATGAACATGCTCAAAAAGGTCAAACCACTCAGCTTGATGTTACAGCTTTAGATAGTGAACAAAAATCATTACGCCGTGAGCTACATAAAACCATTGCAAAAGTGAGTGATGATATTGGACGTCGCCAAACGTTTAACACCGCTATTGCCGCTGTGATGGAGTTTATGAACCGCTTACAAAAAGCACCACAAGAAACCGAGCAAGATCGTGCTCTCATGAGTGAAGCATTAAATGCGATTGTGCGTTTGCTTTACCCTATGATGCCACACGCTTGTTTTGTTATGTGGCAAGCTTTAGGTCATAGCGAATCAATTGATAACACAACTTGGCCTGTTGCTGACCAATCAGCAATGATTGAGGACGAAAAACTTATTGTTGTACAAATCAACGGTAAAGTCCGCGGTAAATTTACAGTGCCAGCTGATGCCGATCAAGATTTTGTTGTGTCACAAGCTAAACAAGAACCTAATATTCAAAAATACTTGAGCGACGTTACTATCCGTAAAGTAATTTACGTGCCGGGTAAATTATTAAATCTTGTTGTGGGTTAAGATGGTTTGATAACTAAATTTAGGCGGTTATAGATATGAAAAAGTATTTAGCATTATTTATGTTATTAGCGATATCCTTAACAGGATGTGGATTTCACTTACAGCATGAGACAGAAGTCCCAACACGGTTTAAGACAATGTCTTATACTAGCTATGACCCTTATGGGCGATTGTCTCGTAATATTAAAGAGTTATTGCTCGACAATAAAGTGACATTAACCGCTAATAATGCTACAAACTCTGTGCCATCGTTAAGAATGCTAAGTGAAAATCTAAGCCGCAATACCATTTCAATTTATCAAGATGGTAAAGCAGCCGAATATCAATTAGTGTTAACTGTTGAAGCGCAAGTAGTTATTGCAGGTCAACAGATATATCCAATCAATGTTCGTGTATTTAGAACGTTTTTTGATAATCCATCAGAAGCATTGGCAAAAACAGTCGAGCAAGATTTGATCGAAGATGAGATGTTCAAGCAAGCCGCTAAACAAGTCATCCGTAAATTAAAATCGATTGATGCGGTAAATTAACGTTGTCATGATAAAAATTAATGCCGATCAAATTAGCCATAAATTAGGATCACCCTATTATTTGATTTTAGGTAGTGATCCTTATTTACAACATTATGTCCAAACAGAATTACGAAAATCTTTTATTCATGCTGGATTTGATGAACAACTGACGTTTGTGATCGATAATCAAACCGACTGGACAGCGATTTTAGATAGCTGTCAAGCGATGAATCTTTTCTCTAGCCAAACCTTGATTTTTCTTGATTTTGGTGAGAGTGCATTAAATGCTAGTATCACCGCCAAGCTCAATACATTAAGCGAAGTTTTAACGCCTGATATTGCACTGGTAATTAGCCTTAATAAAATCACAAAATCGCAAGAAAATGCCGCTTGGTATAAGGCACTATCAGATAAGCTTGTGGTTGTTAACTGTGTTACACCTGATACGTTACATTTACCGCAATGGATTAAAAATCATTTGCAACAGCAACAAATGACCATTGAGCCTAAAGCAATAGAACTGCTTTGTTATTATTATGAAGGTAATTTGCTGGCACTAACACAGATTATTGCACAGTTAAAGTTGCTATATCCTGATCAAAACATTTCTTATGATGAAGTTGAAAGCAATATTAACGATTCGGCTATATTTACCCCCTTTCATTGGACTGATGCAATGATTGCTAATAAAACTAAACGGGCTATTCATATTTTACAACAGTTAAAGATGAATGAGTTTGAACCGTTATTTTTATTGCGGATTATTCAACGTGAGTTGATATTACTGATTAATTTAAAAAAAGGTTCACAACAAAAATCACTAAAACAAGTTTTTGATGAGTACAAAGTCTGGCAAAACAAAAGAACCATTTATACCAATTATCTAAACCGTTTCGATCTAAAAAGTCTGTTTAATATACTAGCAAAACTGACCGAAATCGAAATCAGCTTAAAACATGATAATCAAGCGCGGATATGGGATGCCATGTTTAGTTTATCAATGCAGTTTATGGGATTAGATAAATGTTAACTGCGTTATTAGGGGGAACTTTTGATCCGATCCATTATGGACACCTTCGCCCTGCTATTTCATTAGCTAGCGAAGTGGGGTTAAAGCAAATTAATTTATTGCCCAACCATATTCCCCCCCATAAATCACAACCTGAAGCAAGTACTGAGCAACGTTTAGCGATGATAAAATTAGCTATTGAAGATTTGCCGTTATTTGCATTAGATGTAAGAGAGCTTTTACCTAAAGCATCAACCCGTCCTTCATACACCATCGAAACGCTTCGAGCATGGCGACAAGAAAATGGGAATAGTGAAGGATTAGCATTTATTATGGGTCAAGATTCATTATTGAGTTTACCAACGTGGCATAAATGGAAAACATTACTTAATTACTGCCACTTGCTAATTTGCCGTAGGCCCGGTTATGCTGAGAACACTGATAATATTGAGCTAAAACAATGGATTGATGAAAATCAAACCCAAAACGTTCAAGATTTACATGATTTACCGCAAGGGCATATCTTTTTTGCGCACACCCCACTTGAGGATATTTCAGCGACTGAAATCAGGCAAAATATCAACAATCAAGCCTGCTGTGAAAATCTATTGCCCCCAAAAGTATGGCATTATATTCATCAGCAAGGGCTTTATAACGCAAAGAAATAATATAAAGGGCTTTACATCTGACAGTTTTTTCGGCATTATTTCGCCGCTGTGTTTATATATTTTAAATTCAGTTTTTTTGTGTTTATACTTAACTTTACTAAATCATAAAATAAAACACGAATAAGATGGCATTAAAGTGTCAGATTCTTGTTTTACTACTGCCTTAAGTATGGCAGCATGATAAACCAGTTGAGTATATTTAATTTGTATTTATTATTAAGAGGCCCCAATGGCAAAAGAAGATAACATTGAAATGCAAGGTACTATACTTGATACACTTCCAAACACGATGTTTCGTGTTGAACTTGAAAATGGTCATGTCGTTACTGCACATATTTCTGGTAAGATGCGAAAAAACTATATTCGTATTTTAACTGGCGACAAAGTTACTGTTGAAATGACCCCTTATGATCTGTCTAAAGCACGTATCATCTTCCGTAGTCGCTAATATCGTTATCAAAATAAACTATTAAAAATTATATAACAGTTTATTTCTCTCTTTTTTAATAAAAAAATCCGTCGACATTTGTCGACGGAAAAGTGAAGAATTGGAACTAAACTAGCGAATTAATCTTCTCTAGAAAAATCCATCTGTTTATATTTAACCCATTTTGTCTTTTTAACTATCTTGTAGCCAAAGTAAATCATTAAAAATAATGGGATACCAATATAGGTCGCGATAACACCTTTCCAATCAATGGTATCTTGCAAGAAAGCTTCGTAATTTTGACCAAGCGTAATAATTAAGCATAAGACAAAAGCGAAAATGGGACCAAATGGGAAAAAGCTTGATTTATATGGTAATTGATCAACATCATTACCTTGAATAAAGTAACCCTTTCTAAAACGATAATGGCTAATTGCAATACCTAGCCAAGCAATAAAGCCTGTCATACCTGACATATTAAGTAACCATAAATAAACAGCCTGATCTTTATACATCGAGGTTAAGAAACAAAGCATGGCCACAAATGTTGTTGCTAACAACGCAGCACGAGGCACACCTGACGATGATAATTTTGCAAAGATTTTAGGAGCTTTACCTTCTTTGGCAAGAGCATAAAGCATACGCGTTGAAGCATAGAGCCCTGAGTTACCGGCTGATAATACCGATGTTAAAATAACTGCATTCATAAATGCCGCCGCAGATAATAATCCCGCATTCTGGAATACTAGGGTAAACGGACTTACGCTAACGTCGGTTTCGTTATTACGCAACAAGTTAGGATCAGTATAAGGAATAATCATGCTGATAACAAAAATCGCAAGGATATAAAACAGTAGTATTCGCCAAAACACTTGGCGCATAGCTTTAGGTATGTTTTTTTCTGGATCTTTTGATTCACCAGCGGCAATACCAATAAGTTCCGTGCCTTGGAATGAAAATCCAACCACCATCGCCACACCAATCATTGCTGAAAATCCGCCAGCAAAAGGTGCTTCTTTGATAGTCCAATTTTGCCAACCAGCCCCTTCGACGCCTCGAAAGATGCCAATAATCATTAATAAACCAACTACAATAAAAATAACCACAGTAACAACTTTAATTAATGAAAACCAAAATTCTGCTTCACCAAAACCTTTAACTGAAATATAGTTTAAGCAAAAGATGATGCTTAAAAATAATAAGCTCCATAACCAACTATAAGGTCCTGCATCAAACCAATAAGAGATAACTAATTGAGCTGCAACTAAGTCTACAGCAACAGTAATTGCCCAGTTGTACCAATAGTTCCAACCAATGGCAAAACCAAACGCCTCATCGACATAACGTGAACCGTAAGTTGCAAAAGTACCTGAAACAGGCAAATAAGCTGCTAGCTCACCAAGGCTAGTCATTAAAAAATATACCATCACACCTATAATGGCATACGAAAGCAATGCACCTCCAGGACCTGCCTGAGCAACGGTTGCCCCAGATGCGACAAATAGCCCAGTTCCGATCGAGCCACCAATAGCAATCATGGCTAAATGGCGGGCTTTTAAATCTCGTTTTAATTTGTTTTTCATAATTATTTTCTTCTGTCTAAAGAGATTAAGTTTGATAATAAAAGTAATCACTAAATTAATATGCTTATAAAACTACATGTAACGACCAATCAAACTTAAAAAGTATTGATATCTATCATTGAATAATGAAGTGCGGGGGAGTTTATCAAAAAAAATACTGTGCGAGATAAATAATTCTAATAATCGAACTGTTTTGTTAAATTTAAGCAATACTTAACCTTTAGTTAGCTGTTCTAATTGAGTTAAATAATTTAACGCTTGTATTCGATTATTACCACACATCTCGAAGCAGGGCTTCAATCGACCACAAACTGCAGGTCTTGATGGGTGCAAAAATAATTTACATTGATAATTATTATCTAAATGAATACAAGCAACGCCAGCTGGTTTCCCTTTAGGCATACCGGGAATAGTTGATGAAATTGATGGTGCAATACAACAAGCACCACAATTTTGCCTGCATTTGAATAAATCTGCCATAGTTTTTCTTTAATTTAAGGCGCTTGAATAAATTTTGATGGTGACAATAGCAAGTTAGCGGTAAAATAGCGAGCTAATTTTTAACTCTTTTATTAATTGTAAAGAATAAATACTATGGCTAAAGCAAATGAAATAAAACGTGGCGATGCCGTCACTTATAATGGTAAATTATTACTAGTTAAAGATATTGATGTTCAAAGTCCAAGTGCTCGTGGCGCAAGTACACTTTATAAAATGCGTTTTACCGATGTCAAAAATGGCGGTAAAGTTGAAGAGCGTTTTAAAGGTGATGATATCCTCGAAACGATTGAACTATCACGCCGTCCAGTTAGTTTTTCGTATATTGATGGCGATGAATATGTGTTTATGGATAACGAAGATTACACTCCGTATATCTTCAAAAAAGAGCAAATTGAAGATGAATTACTGTTTATTCCAGAAGGTGGCATGAATGGTATTCAGGTGCTAATGGCGGATGGTGAAGTGCTTGCTTTGGAATTACCACAAACAGTTGATCTAGAAATTGTTGAAACATCGCCAAGTATAAAAGGTGCTTCAGCCAGTGCGCGAACCAAACCAGCTACTTTATCAACCGGACTTGTTATTCAAGTTCCTGAATATATTGATAACCACGAAAAAGTTAAAATTCATATTGCTGAACGCCGTTATATGAGTCGTGCCGAGTAACCAATAAAACTGTAATGAATATATATAATCAAAATAAACTACACAAACGATTGCGTCGCTTAACTGGCGAGGCAATCGCTGACTTTAATATGATCGAAGCAGGTGATCGTATTATGGTCTGCTTATCAGGCGGTAAAGATAGTTATACTTTGCTTGATATTCTTATTAACCTGAAAATCAGTGCTCCAATAAACTTCGATTTAATAGCCGTTAATTTAGATCAAAAACAACCGGGGTTTCCTGAACATGTATTGCCACAGTACCTGCAATCATTAGGCATTGAGTATAAAATTGTTCAAGAAAACACTTACGGTATTGTTAAAGAAAAAATACCTGAAGGTAAAACAACCTGTTCGCTTTGCTCTCGCTTACGCCGTGGAATATTATATCGCACAGCCACCGAGCTTGGTGCAACAAAAATTGCCCTTGGACATCATCGTGATGATATTTTAGAAACACTGTTTTTGAATATGTTCTATGGCGGTAAACTCAAAGCAATGCCACCGAAGCTAATGAATGACTCAGGCGAACATATCATTATCCGACCACTAGCTTATTGCAAAGAAAAAGACATCGCCAAATATGCTGAAATTAAACAATTTCCGATTATTCCTTGTAATCTTTGTGGTTCACAACCCAACTTACAAAGACAAGTAATTAAAGAAATGCTCAATGAATGGGATAAAAAGTTCCCCGGACGCATTGAAACCATGTTCCGAGCAACACAAAACATCACCCTATCCCATCTGTGTGATACCAATTTATTTGATTTCAAAGGGATTAAAAAAGGTGATCTTGCCGTTAATGGTGGCGATATCGCTTTTGACCGCGAAGATATGACGCCAACCGTTGGCTTTGATGCTTCCGAGCTTGAAGAACAAGATATGATTTTATGGAAAGAAGCAAAATAGCTAATCCAATCAATAAAGTTTATTGTTCCGCTAAATAACTTTCAAAATCAACCCAGTCTCAAAAGTTATCGGTGAATTTTTTTTAATTCACCGATAATATTCCCTCCTCCCTAAAATTTATGATCTTGCTCACGCATTAGTAAAAAATCACGTTTTTTTATTGTAGAATTATGTATCGTAAAATAAAATTGAAACGTTCCAATTTTAATAAATAGATAAAAACAAAACTCGATAATGGCAAACTAAACTTATAGGAGAACAATGTGAAACTACAATTTTTGGGAACGGCTGCATCTGAAGGTATTCCCAATCCTTTTTGTAAATGCCAAATATGCGAAAAATCACGCATTATAAAAGGAAAAAACATACGCACGCGTAGTTCTGTTGTCATTGATGACATAATGCAAATTGATTTTGCTCCAGAATTTAGCTATCAAGTGATGCGTGAAAATATTGATGTCACAAAAATAAAAGATCTGCTGTTCACTCATACTCACCCTGATCACTTCAATGTAGGGGATTTGTTTAGCCGTATGGTGGACTATGGATTTAATATCACTCATCCACTTTATGTGTACGGTAATGATATTGCAATCAATGGTTGCTTAGATGTATTACCAGGATATAGCCATGAACGTTTTGTGTTCAACTTATTAGTGCCATATCAATCTGTTATAACATCGGCCGGATATACAGTTACACCACTACTGGCTAATCATGCTAAATGGGAATTTTGCTATATCTATTTAATTGAAAAAGACGGCAAAACCATACTTCACGGTCATGATTCGGGATATTTCCCTGAACTAACTTGGCAATGGCTAAAAAATAGTGGTAAAAAAATCGATTTAGCGATTTTTGAGTGTACTTATGGATATAAACAAAATGATCGTACTAATAATCATATGAGTATTGAATCAGTAATATCGGCACAAAAACGAATGCTTGATGAAGGCATTTTTCATAGTAGTACGCAACTCATCACTTCTCATCACTCTCACAGCAGTGGCTTTATGCACGATGAATTAGTTGAGATTTTTAAACCTTACAATATTGAAGTTGCTTACGACGGCTTAATAAAAATAATTTAATAGGGAACTTACTATGTTCAAAATACCTCGTTTACTGATAATGATGTTTTTACAATATTTTGTGCAAGGTGCATGGAATATGGTTATTGGTGCGGTACTTGCCGCTTATGAGTTAAAAGAGATCGTTGGTTCAACTTATTCTGTATTAGGAATTGCAACCATTATTTCACCACTATTTATTGGTATGATTGCAGATCGATTTATTGCCTCACAGAAGATGATGGGGATACTACACATTATTAATGCAGGTGTACTATTTTTAATTCCTACTTTTGTTGAAAGTAGCAATACTGTTGGCTTTTTAATTATGATCTTTATTGTTGGATTACTCTTTTACCCAACTACGGCGTTAGCCAATAGTGTCAGTTTTAGGCATATTGATGGTGTACGTTGGTTCCCGATCATTCGTGTGTTTGGCACCATTGGTTTTATGGTTGTCGGTTTTATTCTTGGCTATACTGGTTTTTCAAAATCAATTAACTCATTTTTACTTGCAGCTGTAGCTTCGATCGTATACGGTGTTTATTGCTTTACCCTACCAAACACGCCACCAACAAGCAAAAATAAGAAATTTTCAATCCGCGATGCACTGTGTTTAGATGCATTATCATTATTTAAAGATAAATATTTCACCATCTTTATGTTATCAACCTTTATATTGATGATAACAAAAACTGCTTATAGTGCTTACTTGCCGGTATATTTACCAGTACTTGGGCTTGAACCAGCATCAATGATGCAAATTGCTATCGCTACCGAAGTTTTATTTATGTTCCTTTTATCGTTCTTATTGGGACACTTTGGTTTTAAAAAGATTATTTTGTTCGGTGCCATTTGCTGGGTAATTCGTAGTTTAATGTTATCTCTCGCTGCGACTACTGATAGTAGTACGCTCTTTTATGTTATTGGTGCTTTATTGTTACAAGGAGCTTGCTGGGACTTCTTTTTTACCGCAGGAGATATTTATGTCGATAAAAAAGCAGGTCCTGAAATTAAAGCTCAAGCTCAAGGTTTACGTCTTATTATATCCAATGGGTTTGGTCTATTTATGGCGGCATCAGTATGCGGATTTATCAATAACCGAGTAGTTACAGCAAAAACCTTACCAAATGCAGGTCCACAATGGCAAGAGTTTTGGATCTACCCAGCTGCTGTAGCCGCTGTCGTTGCTGTTGGTTTTTGGTTTTTCTTTAGAGATAAAGATATTATTACAACATCTAAAACCACTTCATAATTAAAACACAATAAATAAAGTAAATATTGATATAACAAATGCCATACTGCTAATAATATTAACCTTATTAGCAGTATTCTTTTTTTATATGAGAGTTAATTTTTAAAACAACCTGCTCGGAACTATATTGTCCTTTAATCCACTTTGATAAATAATGACCAATAATATGTTCAATATGCCTTAAATTAATAGCTTGATTACCTATATAGTTTTCTCGTTTTCCATTGGCATACTGTAATTGTGCTAATTTCAACCAAGGATAACCTTTTATAATACGTTGGTTTTGAAGAATACTATTTTGTGCGGTTGTACCGCCTAATAATGCAATTTGCTCACTGATTTCTTTAGAATAAATCCAATCAAAAAATAGTGTCGCCGAAACTGTTTTTTTACTATATTTTGAAATACCTAATGAGCCACCACCAAATAATGGGCTATTACCAGGCACTTGAGCATACCCCACTAATGGCAAAATATTTCGATGATTGATATAACTGAATAAATTAACATAGACCATTATCATAGCCAACCGACCTTGCTCAAATTGATTAACTGACTCTTGCCACCATGCCGTATCTACTTTGTTTGCAATCTGCATAAAAGACTGTAATTGCGTCAATGTTTCAATAGCTATTGGACAATCCAAACCTAATTGTTGGTTGCTAAATAGCTCACCTCCCTGAGCGTAATAACGTACTAGAAATTCAGATGCAATAATTTCGTCATTACCTAAGGTTATGCAACTACCAAATTCTATTGGTGATTCAGGATTTTGTGCTTGGTTAAAAAAGCTAGCAATTTGATTAAATTGTTTAAAATCAACGGGTACACCTAAATGTTGACGATATTTTTCAAAATAGGATCGTTTAATTAAGGGATCTTCAAACAGATCTTTACGATAAAATAACATCTGTACGCTGGGATCAAAAGGCAGTGCATAAGCCGTATTATCCACATAACTATATCGTTTAACAATTTCAGGTAAATAGCGACTGAATAAATTAGTTAAGTTAAGATTTAAATCAGATAATGGTTTAAATACCTTTGGGGCAAACCAAGGTAATCCTGCCATATCAATACGAATAATATCAAATTGTTTATATTGTTCAAGCTCATTAAGGATATGATAAATTTTATCAAACGGTTCGATAATTAAATTAACTTTTATTCCGCTCATTTTTTCAAAATGTGGAAGTAACTTTTTTACAGCCTCGGTTGATGGACTAGGTATAATTAATACATTGATTTGCTCATTGCTATTAAATTTGGTATTAGCAACCTGATCAGACAATAAGAAAAAGCCTTTATTATCTAATTTAGAAACTGGCTCTCCTTTGATTAAGCTAATGATTTGCTGGCTTAACATACCATAATTCATATGATATTGATAAAAATTGTTTTCATAAAAAAAACTATCATCAGTAAGCGTATAAATAGGAGGACAAAGTTGCAAGCTACCAAAATAACTAGCATTCCGTAAATAACGCGCACGCTCAATATCCATGGTAATAAGCGCATCAAAAGGTTCAGATTCTTTTGTAAAAAAACTGAAAGACAAATTATAAGTCGTATTTGACGGAATTGATTCAATACTTTTTAATTCAATAGGATAATGTTGTGCATTAAAAGCTTTTTGCAGACCTTTTTTAAAAGATTGTGCATGAGTATGATGATCAGAATTACTCAGTAAACCAATACGTTTATAATCATGTTTCATTATCTCATTAGCAATATCAGCGCCAGCCTTCTCATAATCCAACGTAATAAATTGCACAGCCGATTCAGGTTGGCGATAAACAAAAATAATTTTTTCTTTAGCTATTTTTATTTTTTGGTAATAACTATTGGCATTGTCTAAAGAACTAACGGCTATCACTGCATAATCGCGCTTAACAGCTATCTGTTCAATAAGTTTTTGTTCTAGCTCTCTGGAATCATAAGTTAGATATAACGTTAGTTCATAACCAAGCTGATTTAAATCATGAAATAACCCATCATAAAGATTAGCATATTGTTGAGATGAGATATTAGGCAAAACAACCGAAATCGTCTTTGCCGCACCTTCTTTTAGTATTTTTGCTTGTAAGTTAAGCTGATACCCTAGCTTTTGAGCAGCATCTTCCACTAATTTAATTTTTTTAACACTAACATTCCCACGACCATTAAGTACATTTGAAACCGTACCATGTGATACCCCTGCTTGTTTAGCTATATCTTTGATCGTTGTCATTTAGTTTTAAACTCCAAAAATTAAACAAGTTCTTTGCAAATTAAATTATTAACACCAAATATCAGGTTAACCACTTTTGCCAGCTCTGGTTAACAATATACCTTTCTTGTTTAAAACACGAGCTCTCAACCGTACTCGGTAAAACTTGCAGTGCTAATTGATGGATTTCGTTACGCATATCAATATAAGCTTTAGTTAACTGCTGGGCTTCTTCGTTATCCATAATTTGGTAATTTGCCGCGAGTTCTAAAATACGAACATTATCGCTCCATGTTGTCATCTTAGGATATTGATAAGCATAATTAAGCACCAGATATTGCGATAAAAACTCAATATCACCAATACCACCCTCATCAATTTTTAAGTTAAATAAATTGTTTTGAGTGCTACCTAAATGTACTCTCATTTTTTCACGCATTTCACGCACTTCTTTTTTTAATACAACTTCATCACGCTTTTTACAAAGTACATTATGCCGAATTTGGTTAAAGCGTTTGATTAATTCACCTTCACCATATACAGCTCGAGCACGTACTAAGGCTTGATGCTCCCATGTCCAAGCTTCATTCATTTGGTAATCTTCAAACGAATCTAAACTACAAGCAAGAAGCCCTGCATCGCCTTGAGGACGAAGTCTAACATCAACTTCATATAAAATACCAAAGCTAGTACGCACATTAAATAGATGGATGATACGTTGCACAAGGCGTAAATAAAATTGACGACTGTCGATCTGCTTATCACCATTGGTCACACTATTAGCTGGGCAATTATGTAAAAAGACTAAATCAAGGTCCGAACCATAACCCAATTCCCAGCCACCTAATTTACCATAGGCAACCACAACTAGTCCTTTATCATTATCGGCTAAATATTCCGGTCTTCCATAACGAGTAACCATTTGATTCCAAGCCATTTGTACCACAAAATCTAATAAGGATTCAGCCACATAAGTTAGATGATCGCTAACTTTCATCGTGGTTAACACATGCTCAACATCAGCGGCGGCGATATGCAGTAATTGCATCTGCTTAAATTGGCGTAATGCTTCAAGCTGTTGCTCCTCATCATCCAACTGAATGCGTAATAAATACTGATAAAGCTGACTTTTATACTCATTAGGTGCAACGGTTTGGTACAGCGAATTGATATCAATAAGCTCATCTAACAATATAGGATAATGAGCAAGTTGATCGCTAATCATTGGCGATGCGCTACATAGACGAATTAATTGCTTTAAAGCGGTTGAATATTCAAGTAACAGCTCTAAATAAGTGGTACGACTTACAATATTCACTAGCAATGGCAAAATCCTTGCTAGCACCATTGTTGCTTGCTTTTCGCTACAGACAGATTCTAACAAGCGTGGCATTAACTGATCGAGGATTTCACGCCCCCGTACGCCAATGGTACGTTTACCTATATCATCACGAAATTGCACTAACATTTGGTAGATCTGCGTAACTTCTGTTTCTGAATAGGTAGGTAATATTACACTAACATCGCTTATTTGAAGATCAGGCACCCAAAGATCGTCAAATTGATCGTTATAAGGCTTGGAGGTTGAGGTAGATTCTGATTCGTTTTCGCCAATAAGTTCATTAAAAATTTGGCGATTATATTCCATCCGTCCTGATAAATCTTTTTCAAAATCATGCCAATTGCCAAACCCCATACTGGTGGCTAAGCGAATTTGATCAAGTGCATCGTCTGGTAATGTTTGAGTCTGTTCGTCGGCAATGGCTTGTAGAAGATTTTCACAACGGCGCAAAAATAGATAATTTTCTCGTAACAATGATACTTCGTTCGATGCAAGTAGCGATTCTTGCTCAATAACATTTAGCGCATTTAATAGCGAACGAGTTTGTAACCCCACCACTCGCCCACCGCGAATAAGTTGAAACACCTGTACAATAAACTCTATTTCACGAATGCCACCAGCGCCAAGCTTGATATTATTTTTTAAACCACGGCGACGCACTTCACGTTCAATCATACTTTTCATATTACGCAATGATTGTAAAACACTAAAGTCAATATAGCGGCGATAAACAAAAGGCTTCAGCATTTGATACAGTTCACATACATAAGGGGCGCTCTGATCGCCAAGTACTTTGGCTTTAACCATGGCATAACGTTCCCAATCTCGCCCTTGTTCTTGATAATAATCCTCCATGGCAGAAAAACTAAGCACCAAAGGCCCACCATCGCCAAGCGGACGCAAGCGCATATCAACACGATAAACAAAGCCATCTTCAGTGATCTGATCGAGCGATTTAATTAAGCGTTGACCTAATCGAGTAAAAAAGACAGCATTATCAAGCTCCCGTCGACCGCCTTGGGTTTGCCCATGCTCGGGATAAGTAAAAATCAAGTCAATATCGGACGAAAAGTTCAGCTCCCCACCACCTAATTTCCCCATACCTAAAATCAGCAAAGGTTGCGCTTGGCCTTGAGCATTGCAAGGTGTTCCCCACTCTTTGCAACTCAGTTCGTACAACCAATTACGCGCGGTGACAATGATCACTTCGGCCAATTCGGTCAGTTGCAATAAAATCTGCTCATCATTGCTTATTCGAGCCAATTGTGACCACGCAAGGCGCACCAGCATAAAATGTCGAAATAACCGCAGTTTTTTCATAAAAATAGCTTCATCGGTCACATCTGCCAATTGCGCATCTAACCAAGATTGATAAAATGGCCTTTCATCTGCTTGTGGTGGATTTTGTACTATGTCAGCAAACCAGTTAGGGAATCGAGTAAAAGCATCAACCAAAAAATCACTCTGCACCAAAACATCTAGGTGAGCTTGCACTTGCTCTAGATTGCATTGTTGAAGTTGAGTGGTAACTTTTTGCTTTTGTTGTTCAAACAAAGAAGAAAACGACGAGTTAAATTCTGACATAGGCAAGCTCTCTTAGAAATTAGTACTCAAAATAGCATCAGCACAACAAAGTTATATTATAAATGACTTTTGCTACTGATATAGTTATTCCTACAAATAATGCATACTGGCTATCAGCATCAATTTTAATTTGGTATTTATCTCACTAAAAGCAAACGCTTTTATTGAACTAACAGATAATAATGCCGTTTGCCATTGGGCAAATTCCGGTTCGTGAGATAGCGGTTGATTGGTTAACTGATCATTTACCTGATTTAAGATTTGCAGGTAGTATGCTAAATCACCCACTTCTAACGCATATTCTTCATTTTGTTGCCAAAACTCAAGCAACTCAGCTAAATCACATTGGCTTGACAGCGCATAAACGCATTTTTTAGGTGCCAGATTGTTCAGTAATCGATAACCTCTAGAAGCTTTACTTTGTGAAAATAGATGCAAATTAAATCGACTTAGCTCAATAGCAAAATTCAGTAAATCTTGTTTATTACCTAGTTTGATTTCCAGTTCAACTTCTTTAATGGGGATAGACTGATTATTTGAGCTAATTTGCCCTTGATCTAACGCGACTTCAATTTCGCTATTAGCAAACGAAATTAACCACGCTTGTCGTTCAAAATTGGTAGTAAATAAGGGTTGTAAATCTCGTTGTAGCTGAGCAACATCACAGCCATTTGGCAATGCATGGCAAGGTAATACGGTTAAATCGGGGACAGAATCAGGTAAATCAACATTAAATTCTGCACGCTCATGCAACCCCGCAATCGATTTTTTGTCACGTTTTAATGTGATTTCAAAACGCTTCACTAAACCATCATCACTCCCTCTTACGCGAAGTCCACAACCATGATTACGTAAATAATGATCGTTGGTATCATAATAAGTATTGGTTAAATTTAGCTTTGTAAAACTTCGTTTTGTTGATGATATTGCCGAAAACTCGGCTTCGTCACAATCTGACCATTGATCTAAAAAAGATTTAAAACTAGCAATATCGCTGGTATTGATTTCAAACTTTAATTCGATTTCGTTACTCATTGTTCTGTTTTATATTGGTTATTTTGCTATATCATATATTGAATAATTTAAGAAATATACTTAAACATACATTAAGTGTGAGGGGTGGATGTTTGTGGTTTTGGTGTTCAAAATAGCAATAGTGAGTGTGTTTAAGTCAGGGAATTGGCGATTCCCTGATGATTTGCGCTTTGGTTGTTCTGTCGGAATGAGAAGAATAAAATAATTAATTGTTTTTTTATAAAAAACCTGGATTCAAACATGAAGTGCAATTTTAAACACGGTGGAGTGAAGAAAGTAGAAAGGTGATTTATACTAGCTCCTTCG
>NZ_WTFC01000044.1:0-20561 GCF_009795795.1 Gilliamella sp. Pas-s95
GTAGCCCCACTCCGTGAAAAAACCTGCACCTATGTGACGCTGATACCAATTGCCTGATGAACTAGGTACTGCGCCAGAAATAGGAGAACTACCAGTTCTGACTGCATTGGTTAAATCCCTTACCCTAGCAAGACGATAACCCAAACTATTACACCAAGATATTTGGTCTGACTGGCGAGCAGATTTACTACCCCGATGGACGAACCACTGCCTCAACACAAATCCATAACGAACCTCATTACCATGACTATCCCTACCGACCAACTCAAATCTCTGTGGCAAAGATAGCGACGGAGTAAGCCGACCAGGACTACTTGAACTTATCTGAGAACTACTTGCCCTAGGACCATGCAACGTTACCCGTGTTACATAACTGGATTTATCTCTAATCCAGACATCGGCTTGTACTGTATTTCCTCGTGGGTCTATGAATGTACCAGAACGCGGCCTTGTCCAACTCACCGTTGCCCTTAAACGACCACTTGTATTAACTGTCCAACTCAACTGACTTGCATCTACCCCACCAACATCCAAATCAAAATACAATCCATCTGAACCTGTAGTTGGAAAGTTTAAGTCGTAAGACGATGGACTTGTTGACTGAACCAAAAAGCCCTTTGTAGGACTCCATATGTTAGATGGGCCGGCGTATTTGGAATCGTCACGGACACCACCCCAAGGGAAAGAAACATTATTACCAGTACCACCTAAGTACAAATTCGGCCTGACCGAACAAATAACCGGCTGTGACGACAAAGTGATATAATACTCCGCCGTCCCTCCGTAAAATCGACTACCTCTTGGCACACCATAACGAGTCTCTAAAGTCCCCCCTGTACTACTTAAAGTTAACTTATAAGGCGCTTTACATAGACTTAATGTATCACTACGACTAACGGTAGTGCCATTTTTATCCCTTATTGTTAAATCTATACGCCCTGATGCAGTAACACCATTAGCACCCTGACCATCCCCATCATCATCTCCCCACTTCCCCTGGCTAACCAAATTATTTATATCTATTGCATACTCACCATTTACCAATGGGACCGATGCGGGAACCACCGTGTGTATATCATTAAATGTATAATTACCACTAGGTAACCTTATCGGATTAGTAGCACTTGATGTGTTAGCTGACTGAGTAATACGTCTTCCATCTGGCAACTCAATTGCCAAGAAGGTGTCTGTATTGGTTGCCTTTGTCTGTCCCCCATCAAATGTTAAATATGGCGCACTACCCTCTATTACCCTTGATGTCTGGGCCGTTAATGCCACAGAACCCTGTGAATACGACAACAAGAACAACAGCGCGAAGAACAATGCCGATTTAAATAACAATGAAGATCTAAACCATAATGGAGGTTTGGATAGCAATGGCGGCCCTAATAACCACTTGGATATCGATGATAATTTTGCCGAAGAGGTTGTCGAAGTACCCGCCGAAAACATCGCCTGAAAAGACCGCGATGACGGCGTCCATTTCGCTACGCGAAATGACCTCGCTGATGAAAATAAGAACTGTGTCTGTTTTAGACTACGGTGAAATTGAAAAAGATTTTGAGCATAGGTTTGGCAGGCCAGATGCCAGATGCCAGATGCCAAGTATGATAGCGCATTTCGATCATCCTGTCAAGTAATTTTTTGTTTTATTTGAATTTTTTATAACTGACTGCTCGACTAATGAGCACTCCCTTGCTTTGAAAGCGCTTAAATTATAACCGCCTGAGTAATAATTCGCTAGCTTTTTTGTTAAAAATTTGTAAAGTTTTGTTAAAGGATGAGTCAACCTACGTTGGCGGGTTACTGAGGACGACTTTTGCTGTTGGTTTTTGGTTAAAAACCAACAAATAAAAACTTCAATAAAATCAATACCTTTTCTGACCGATTTTTGGGTGGTAATTGCGTTGTTTTTTAACAAAAAAACTCACCCAAAAACACCTAAGATTATGTTGTTTGTCTTATTCCGGCGTCAGAATGTGCCGACAACAGAGCGAGGTCAGCACGCCAAACAGGGATGTTTGGCGAGGCTATGCTTCGCCGGGAGCGAATCATAGCCGGTGCGTTAAGACCGAGCGGCGGCGGAGGGTAGCCGCAGGCCATATTCTGCAGCCAAAGCGTGGGATTGCAAAGGGAATTCGCTTTAATTCCCTTTGCTCGGACGTGGTCACGATAGCTATTTTGTCCACCAAAGGCCAAAACGTCCGAAACCTGCGCACCTAATTTATTCTATTCACCAAAACAAAAAAGGCCTGATTTCCCGCTCAAAAATCAGTCAGGAAAGACATTGATTTTATTGAAGTTTTTTGGTCACGTTTTTTAAGAGATTTTTTAACAAAAAAACAACCCCAAAAACACAACAATCCCAACATAATTATTATTTAAAAAAGCTCGAAAACAACGTTTCCGATCTCGATTTTTTATTAACCATTGTTGGTAAATAAATATCATAACAACAACAAGCAAAGCAATATAAAAAACCAACGACAATTGGTTGATGACGCCAACCATCAATAGGCCAATCATGGTAAACGCCTGCAATACCCCTATAATTAACTTATCGTACTGCCCAAATAAAATGGCGGTGGATTTTATGCCTATTTTGATATCGTCGTTACGATCCACCATCGCATATTCCGTATCATAAGCAATTGTCCAACAAATATTAGCCAAGCAAAGTAACCAACATGTGAGGGGGAATTGCTCTATAATGGCGGCATATGCCATAGGAATACCCCAGCTAAAGGCAATGCCTAATGTGACTTGCGGTAAGTGCGTGTAGCGCTTCATAAAGGGGTAAATCATTGCTGTTAATAAGGCTATGATTGCAATAAGCCATGATAGTTTATTTAAGATGAGCAATAGGCAAAGCGCAATGAGTAATAGAGTAAATAAGGTCCATAGTGCATTTTTTTCGGTCAATGCACCCCGCGCGAGTGGGCGGTTTTTTGTGCGTTCGACGTGTGCATCAAAATGGCGATCGGCATAATCGTTGACAACACACCCTGCTGCTCGCATGGTAAATACCCCTAAAATAAAAATGAGGGTAATATAGGTATAGGGCTCACCTGTCAACCATATCGCCCAAAGCGTTGGCCAAAGTAGTAGTAAGGTGCCGATGGGTTTGTCTAACCGCATTAGTTGTATATAAGCTAACATAAATGTTTTTTGCTATTTGAAATAATAGGTGGATTATACCTTGTTACTTAAAAGCTGCAATGTACACTATCCTCTGCAAAGGTGGTAAGACAAAGCACAATAAGGGAAAAAGTTAGATCATGAATAAATACTGTTCCACAATCACAGCTAATGCTCGATAAAATGGGCTTATCTCATTTTGCTTTAACTTTTTTAAATAGGCTGAAGACCAAATCAATAAGTGTTCATCCATTAACTGTTTTGCAGCTTTGGGATTGTTCTTTTCTTGCAATATGGCATAGGCCATTAGCATTAATCCAAATTGGTCTTCGGGTTCGTTGATGCCGGTATTAAGTGTTAAACCTTGTTGTTGTAAGAATTGGCGATAGCGTTCTTGTGATTCGCCCATTAATAGCTGCTCTTGATCTAAATAGACCGATCCCCAAGGAGGAGCGGACATAGCACCCTGCCCTTCAAATAATAGTGAAAATTGGTAATTAAGTTCTGGGTTGTTGATTTGAGTAGCGATTATTTGGCACTGTTCACCAATAAGCACGGCATTTTGCCAATCAACAATATGCTCAAGCTGAAATAAAGTATCAATGAGCGATTTAACCGTTTGGTGATCAGGTGGATAATAAAAAAAGGCACCAAATAATTTTGCCAAAATGGTGGATGTAAGTTTATCTAGATGCATTGCTTCATTATTTTTCATTAAATCGCTACCTAACTATAAATAGTACTGATTTGGGATGCCATTAAATAAAATAGCCTTCCTAATCATACCAGTAGATAACCGCCCAAATACGGTAAAAAAACAGTGGTAATTTGTGCACGTTAGACCTCTTCGGGGTTGAGTATTTTCCCCAATGTATCGCCCGAGACTTTCGCTTGGGGATGGGGTTTGATAACAATGTTGGGTTTAGTTAGATTTTCGTTTGGTAGTGGAGCAATGTTCCGCTCATTGCCATGTCGCTGGCGAAGTTTTTCGATTTCGTCAAAGTCTAAAGCTCTTTGCGGACAGGAGTCGACACAAACAGGTTTGAGTCCTTGTTCAACACGTTCATAACAACCATCACATTTTGACATAACCTGTTTTTGATGATCAAATTGCGGTGCGCCATAAGGACAATGGGTTTCACAACGTCGGCAACCAATACAAATATCTTGATTAACAACCACTAAACCATCTTGTGAGCGTTTATGCATTGCTCCCGTTGGGCAACCTTGTACACAAGCAGGCTCTTGGCAATGATTACATGATATGGATAAATAGTAGGTAAAAGTATCGTTTTGCCACATACCATCAACTTGCTGCCAAGTACCTCCGCCATACTCATAAACACGGCGAAAATTAACGCCTAATGCATTATCTTTTTCATCTTTACAACTGATTTGGCAGGTTTTGCAACCGGTGCATTTTGAAGAGTCAATATAAAATCCATATTGCATTTTTATTATCCGTTCTTTAATTTATGATACTCAACACATAGTCAATAATGGTTTGACTTCAACCAGATTAGTATGTTGTGGATTGGCTTTTGCAAGCACCGTTGGACGCAATGATGTTAAGCGATTAATACAACCGCCAATATCAATCCCGGCCGCATTAGTTTTTGCCCACATTCCTTGCGGAATAGCAATCACACCCGGTAATATCCTTGGTGTGACTTTAGCTGGAATACGGAGCCGACCTCGATCATTGTAAACCTCAACTAACTGACCATGTTTTATTTGTCTTTGCTCGGCATCAAATGGATTAATCCAAATACTGTTAACAACCGCTTCGCGCAGTTGTGGTAAATTACTGTAACTGGAATGGCATTGCCCTTTGGTATGAAAGCCAATCAGTTGTAGCGGGTATTTTTTGCGTTTGGGTTTATCTTCACTGCCTTCAATTGCGGGTAGGTAGGCTGGAATAGGATAAAGGACATCGTCTGGAGCAAGTTCCCATTCGTTGGCGATGGTGGCTAATGCTTCTGAATAGATTTCTATTTTTCCTGATGGGGTGTTTAATGGGTTTTTAATTGGATCGTCTCGAAAAGCTTTTAACCCAATTTGCGTATCGCTATCAGCCAGCTTACGATCAATAACGCCCATACCATCAGTATTAGCAAAAGGCGGTAAATGAGATTGGCTTTTACGCAGTTTTTCATAGCAATAAGCTATCCAATCTTCTTGCGTTCGCCCTTCAGTGAATTTGTCTTTTATACCCATTTTTTCAGATAATTGCGTTAATACCTCATAAGCTGGACGGTTTTCCCAAAGTGGTTTTATTGCCCGTTGCATGCGGATGATGTAGTGATAAGCACCCGATGAGTAAGAGTTATTAATCAAATCGTTACTTTCAACCGATGAGACATCGGGCAGAACTAAGTCCGCATATTTTGCCGATGCGGTCATATGCGTATCCCAAACAAGAATAAATTCACATTTAGACTCATCCTGTAGGATTTGATGAGTACGATTCAGATCAGAATGCTGGTTGCCAATAACATTACCGGCGTAATTCCAGATAAATTTGATGCCAACATCTAATTTATCTTTGCCACGTAAATAGGCATTTTTTGCCGTTAAGCTTAACGGATCGTCAATTGCTTTTGTCCACAAAAAGAAAGGAATACTGGTTTTTATAGGGTTGGGGATACTTAAACTTGGAACAGGATAAGTTATACTTCCCCCCCATGTGCCAATGTTGGTACCCGGTTTACCAAATTGACCAGTGATAATTGGCAATAACATAATTGCCCGAGCAGTATGTTCACCATTTTGCCAACGCTGTACACCATAACCTTGCGATATCCAAGCCGCTTTTGCATTCACAATATCCATAGCCAGTTTGCGGATCTGCTCGGCTGGAATGCCTGTTTTTTTAGCCGCCCATTCAGGTGTTTTAGGTGTTCTGTCATTACCTAATCCTAAAATATAGGATTTATAATCGCTAAAAGGGGGGGCACTGTCTGGTAGAGTATCGGCATTCCAACCAACACAATATTGGCTAAGCATGGCATCATCAATACGATCTTGTTCAAGTAATGCATATCCTATTGCCGCAACAAGCGCCGCGTCAGTTCCGGGAATAATCGGAATCCAATCAGCATGATAAGCCACCACACTTTCACTTCGACGTGGGTCAATAATAATCACCCGTGCTTTGCTTTGTTCTAATGCATGAAAAAGCTCGGTAACTTGTCCACCACCTGACATTCGGGTTTCAGCAATGTTATGTCCAAACATGACAACTAAATCAGAGTGCTTGATTTGATCAAGCAATGACTCCTTAGCATTACCATAAATATAAGGTCGAATGGCCGAAATCTGCCCACTTGAATAGTCACCATGATAATTAAGAAAGCCACCAATGCAGCTTAAGAAACGCTTACACGCATTGCGCCCAGAAATGTTAGCACCAGTCGTGCCCGATCCATATTGATAATAAATCGCTTCGTTACCATAGTTATCAATCGTATGTTTGAGCTTTTCAGCTAATAAATCAATCGCCTCGCTCCACGAAATGCGTTTAAATTTGCCTTCGCCACGTTTGCCTATTCTTAACATTGGGTATTTTAAGCGATCTGGATCGTAAGTGCGCCAACGAACGGAACGTCCACGTAAACATGGGCGAATTTGGTGTTGTCCAAAAATCGGGTCATTAATGCCATCTTCTGAAGATATTTTAGTGATAATATCGTTTTTTACATGAACCTTTAAAGGACAACGGCTACCGCAGTTAACTAAACAAGCACTATAATAAATCTGTTCTTTATCAGTGGGGTTAACAAAGGTTTTATTATTAACATCGCTATCAGGCTCTATATAGGCAAAAGGTAATTGCATATTGCTGATTAATGCTGCTACACCGTCAATAGTTGACGATTTTTGTAAAAAATCACCCTGACTTATTATATTTGTATCTTTTGACTTGCTCATTTAATTCCCTTATTTTTATACGGGATTTTCTTATCATCGTACTAAAATTACGATAAAAAATCTTAAAAAGTAAATTATCTTTTCTAACCAATACGATAAGTTGGATTTATGAGTTTAACTTAAACGCCGGCGCCATTGACCTTGGTCTTATTGTGCAAAGGTTGGTATAATAACTGTCATTTATTCGAATAGATAGAAAAACTATGTCGCAATCTACTTATAATGCCGTTGATATTGAAGTTTTAAAAGGACTTGATCCTGTTCGTCACCGTCCAGGTATGTACACCGATACTACTCGCCCAAACCATTTGGGCCAAGAAGTCATTGATAATAGTGTCGATGAAGCTATTGCTGGCCATGCTCGTCAAATTAAGGTGACACTTTATGAAGATAACTCACTTGAAGTAATTGACGATGGGCGCGGCATGCCTGTTGATATTCACCCAGAAGAAGGCGTGCCTGCAATTGAGCTATTGCTTTGCCGTTTGCATGCAGGGGGTAAGTTTTCGAACAAGAATTACCAGTTCTCTGGCGGTTTGCATGGTGTGGGTATTTCGGTAGTAAATGCGTTATCAAAACGTGTTGAAGTCACTGTTCATCGTGATGGACAAGTGTACGAAATGGCCTTTGAAAATGGCAACAAAGTCGAAGATTTACACATCACTGGTACATGTGGGCGCCGTAATACGGGTACCAAAGTGCATTTTTGGCCAGACGAAAAATATTTTGATTCACCTCGATTTTCAGTGCCTCGCTTGTCACATCTACTTAAAGCCAAAGCGGTTCTTTGTCCCGGTCTTGAAATTACCTTTAAAGATAAAATCAACAATACCGAACAACGCTGGTGCTATCAAGATGGATTAAAAGACTATTTGATGGAGTCGGTAAGTGGTTATTCACTACTACCCGAAATCCCGTTTACTGGTAGCCACATTGGCGAAACCGAAGCGGTTGAATGGGCGTTACTTTGGATGCCAGAAGGCGGTGAGCTATTAACCGAAAGTTACGTTAATTTAATTCCAACAATTCAAGGTGGTACACATGTTAATGGTTTACGTCAAGGCTTGTTAGATGCCATGCGTGAGTTTTGTGAGTTTCGTAATTTGTTGCCGCGTGGCTTAAAATTAACGGCTGATGATATTTGGGAACGCTGTGCTTATGTTATTTCAGTCAAAATGCAAGAGCCACAATTTGCAGGTCAAACCAAAGAGCGATTATCATCACGCCAGAGTGCGGCATTTGTGTCGGCAATTGTGAAAGATGCATTTAGCCTTTGGTTAAATCAACATGTTCAATTAGCCGAATTACTGGCCGAAATGGTGATTTCAAGCGCGCAAAAACGCTTAAAAGCCTCAAAAAAAGTCATCCGTAAAAAACTAACCAGTGGTCCTGCACTACCGGGTAAGCTGGCTGATTGCTCATCACAAGATTTAAGCCGTACTGAGCTTTTTTTAGTGGAAGGGGACTCGGCTGGCGGTTCAGCTAAACAGGCTCGAGACCGTGAATTTCAAGCCATCATGCCACTTAAAGGTAAGATTTTAAATACTTGGGAAGTGTCATCTGACGAGGTGCTTGGATCACAAGAAATTCATGATATTTCGGTTGCTATCGGTATCGATCCGGATAGTGATGATTTGAGCCAATTACGTTATGGTAAGATCTGTATTTTAGCCGATGCCGATTCTGATGGACTACATATTGCCACTTTACTTTGTGCGTTATTTGTTCGTCACTTTCGTGCGATGGTTGAGCATGGACATGTGTTTGTTGCAATGCCCCCGCTTTATCGTATCGATTTAGGTAAAGAGGTGCATTACGCCCTAGATGAAGAAGAAAAAGAAGGCATTTTAGAACAGCTAAAACGTAAAAAAGGCAAACCGAATGTACAACGCTTTAAAGGTCTAGGCGAAATGAATCCATTGCAACTGCGTGAAACAACAATGGATCCTAATACTCGCCGTTTAGTGCAGTTATCCCTTGATGATGCCGAACAAACGATGGCACTGATGGATATGCTACTTGCTAAAAAACGCTCAGAAGATCGCCGCGAATGGCTACAAGAAAAAGGCGATCAAGTTGAACTTGATGTCTAACCAACAGAATGATTTAGAGGAACAATAATGAGTGAGATAACTCATGATGGAGTAGAAGTCCAATCACTACGCACCTTTACTGAAAGTGCCTATTTAAACTACTCAATGTATGTCATTATGGATCGTGCGCTACCATTTATTGGTGATGGCTTAAAGCCTGTGCAACGGCGCATTGTTTATGCTATGTCAGAATTAGGGCTTAATGCTCAAGCTAAATTCAAAAAATCAGCCCGTACCGTGGGTGATGTACTTGGTAAATATCATCCTCATGGTGATAGCGCCTGTTACGAAGCTATGGTGTTGATGGCTCAGCCATTTTCTTATCGTTACCCTTTAGTTGATGGGCAAGGTAACTGGGGGGCGCCGGATGATCCTAAATCATTTGCTGCTATGCGTTATACTGAATCACGCTTATCAAAATATGCTGAATTATTATTAGGTGAATTAGGGCAAGGTACGGTTGATTATACGCCAAACTTTGATGGTACGTTGCAAGAGCCTAAAATGCTACCAGCCAGACTGCCAAATATTTTATTAAATGGTACAACGGGGATTGCGGTTGGTATGGCAACAGATATTCCACCCCATAATATCCGTGAAGTGGCAAATGCGGCAATTATGCTTGCTGATAACCCAAACGCGACATTAAGCGAAGTAATGGCTCACATACAAGGGCCTGACTTCCCTACCGAGGCTGAAATTATCACACCTCGTGACGATATCGAAAAAATCTACAAAACAGGTCGTGGATCTATTCGTATGCGTGCCGTATGGAAAAAAGAAGACGGTGACATTGTCATCACCGACCTTCCTCATCAAGTTTCAGGTGCTAAAATTTTAGAGCAAATCGCTTCACAAATGCGCGCTAAAAAACTGCCTTTAATTGAAGATTTACGTGATGAGTCTGATCACGAAAATCCAACTCGTTTGGTGATTGTGCCGCGTTCAAATCGAGTCGATTTAGAGCAAGTCATGAATCATTTATTTGCAACAACCGATCTCGAAAAAAGCTATCGCGTCAATATGAATATGATCGGGCTGGATAATCGCCCATCAGTAAAAGGATTAGTCGAAATTCTAACCGAGTGGCTAGAATATCGCAAAAACACCGTCACGCGCCGCTTAAATTATCGATTAGATAAAATATTAAAACGACTGCACATCCTTGATGGTTTATTAATTGCATTTTTAAATATCGATGAAGTTATTGATATTATACGTAATGAAGATGAACCTAAGCAGGAGTTAATCAGCCGTTTTGCATTAACCGATATTCAAGCCGAAGCAATTTTAGAGTTAAAACTCCGTCATTTAGCCAAACTTGAAGAAATGCGCATTAAAGGTGAACAAAGTGAGCTTGCAAAAGAGCGCGATCACTTGCAAGCATTATTATCTTCACCGAAAAAACTGAGTAATTTAATAAAAAAAGAGCTACAAGAAGACGCTGAAAAATATGGTGATGAGCGTCGTTCTCCGATCGTTGAACGTAGTGAAGCTAAAGCCATTAGTGAACAAGAGTTAACACCATCAGAACCTGTTACCGTGATTTTGTCTGAAATGGGCTGGGTTAGAACAGCTAAAGGTCATGATATTGATGCTACCGGTTTAAGCTATAAAGCGGGTGATAGCTTTAAAGCTGCCGCAAAAGGAAAAAGCAATCAGCCCGTTATCTTTATCGACTCAACAGGCCGTAGTTATGCTATAGAGCCTAATACCCTACCATCTGCCCGAAGCCAAGGAGAGCCATTAACCGGTAAATTAGCACTACCTGCGGGCGCAACGGTTGAACATGTTTTGATGTCGCAAAATGATAATCAAAAATTCTTGCTGGCTTCAAGTGCAGGGTATGGATTTATTTGTCAATTTAGTGATTTAATTGCTCGTAACCGCAATGGTAAGGCGATTATCAATTTACCTAAAGAAGCAAAAATCCTAGCACCAATTGAAATTCCATCAGAAGATAGCTTATTGTTATCGATCACTAAAGCTGGTCGAATGCTCATCTTCCCTGTCAAAGATTTACCTGAACTTGCCAAAGGTAAAGGGAATAAAATTGTATCGCTTGCTGGTACAGATGATAGTCTTTCTTATATGATGCTAATTACCCCAGAAACAGCGGTAACTTTATATGTTGGTAAACGCAAACTTACGCTACATCCTGCTGATTTACAAAAATTTAAAGCAGAACGAGCACGTAAAGGCACTTCATTACCACGAGGTTTGCAAAAGATAGATCAAATTGAGGTGAACGAATAATATGTCTTTTATTTGGGCGATAATTACAGGCTTTGTTTTAAGCAGTGTATTAAAAACAGGATGGGGGTTTATACTTGGACTATTTATTGGTCCAATGCTTTACCAAGCATTTTGCAATAAATTGACCGAACAAAAAACCAAAGCAAACCCAGAACTTTACTTAACGGTTGTTTTTGAAGTCCTTGGTCATTTAAGTAAAGCAAAAGGTGTTGTCACTCAAGATGATATTAATCTTGCTAGCCAATTCATGGACAGATTACAACTGGATCGAAATAGTCGAAAACTAGCACAAGACTCATTTAATCGAGGCAAAGCAAGTGATTACCCGCTCCGTTCTCGTTTAGCGGAACTATATGCACAATATCGTTACCGACGAAATGTGTTAAATATTTTTTGTGAACAACTGATCCAAGCGGCATTAGTTGATGGCATTTTAGATGAAAAAGAGCAACAAATTCTTTTTGTTGTGGCTGAAGAATTTAATATTCCACGTCAACAAATGGCAATATATATTCAAATGATGATGGGTAGCTACCATTTTCGTCAGAATGGTTATCACAACCAACAAAATCAGCGAGATCAATATCAACGTAGCAATCATTATGGTGGATATCAAGGCCGATCAACACAAGCAGATCTGCAAAATGCTTACAAAATTTTGGGTATAGACTCGTCTGCGGAGATCTCAGAAATCAAAAGAGCTTATCGAAAATTAATGAACGAACACCATCCAGATAAGCTAGTATCAAAAGGTCTACCAAAAGAGATGCTGGAAGCCGCAAAAAAACGAGCACAAGAAATCCAAGCTGCCTATGATCTTATCAAAGCATCACGTGGATTTAAGTAGAGACTAATACTATGATGCATTGGCGCTCAATCATTAGAATTGTTGGACTATTAATTGCCCTGCTATCGACATTTATGCTATTACCTGCACTTGTAGCATTAATTTATCGCGACGGCGCGGGGGCAATTTTTGTGCGTTCGTTTTTTGCTGCGCTAATTTTAGGATGTCTTTTATGGCTTCCTAATCGCCATCAACGCCATGAGCTAACCACTCGCGAAGGCTTCTTTATTGTTGTGCTATTTTGGGTTGTTTTAGGTACAATCGGTGCTTTCCCTTTTATTTTTGATACCCACATTAATTTAAATTTAACTACCGCATTTTTCGAATCATTTTCAAGCCTAACCACAACGGGTGCTACCACGATTGTAAAATTAGAACACCTTCCTAAGGCTTTACTGTTTTATCGTCAATTACTGCAATGGCTTGGTGGTATGGGTATTATCGTACTTGCTGTCGCCATCTTGCCATTATTAGGCGTTGGGGGTATGCAACTTTATCGGGCTGAAATCCCCGGTCCACAAAAAGACAGCAAAATGCGCCCACGCATTGCCGAAACGGCAAAAACACTCTGGTCAATTTATATTTTTCTTACTACTCTTTGTGCGATCTGCTTATGGTTTGCAGGTATGAATGTTTTTGATGCGATTTCACATAGTTTTTCAACCATTTCAATGGGTGGATTTTCAACTCACGATGATAATCTTGCTTACTTTAATAGCCCCGCAATCAACTACATTATCACCCTCTTTTTAGTCTTATCGGGTTGTAACTTTGCACTACATTTTGCCGCATTAAGTGGATTTTCAATTAAGGTTTTCTGGCGAGATCAAGAGTTTAGAACCTTTATTTTTATTTTAGCCATTTTAATTATCATTTGTACATTTGGCATTTATGTTTACCAACCAGAACGAAAACTCAGCATAGATAAAATAGTACTACAAGTTGTATCTATCTCTGCAACTGTTGGTTTTACCGTAGATGATATCAATACATGGCCATCATCATTACCCATTTTTTTACTATGCGCATCATTTATTGGTGGTTGTGCTGGTTCAACTGGCGGCGGTTTAAAAGTGGTGCGAGTTTTGCTTCTATTTATGCAGGGATCGCGTGAATTAAAACGCCTTATTCATCCGAATGCGATTTATACATTAAAATTAAACAACCGTGTTGTTTCAGAACGTATTATTGAAGCTGTTTGGGGATTCTTTTCTGCCTATGCGTTAGTCTTTTTAGTCAGCTTGTTTATTATTATGGCAACTGGCATTGATGCTACTGATTCATTTTATATTGTTGCTTCATCACTCAATAACTTAGGCGTCGGGCTTGGCAATGTAAGCGATAATTTTGCTAGCGTAAGTGACGTTGTTAAATGGGTCATGGTTGTCGATATGTTATTTGGCCGATTAGAAATATTTACCTTACTGGTTTTATTTACGCCAACTTTTTGGCGGAGTTGATTTTATATTAAAACATATAATTAACTGATAGTTTTTTACAAAATACACAATTTTTATAAATATTTTATTGATTATTTAGTTAATTACAGACAGAATTACAACACAGCATGTGCTGTATTTATTAGAGGTAATCACCTGACATATGGAATGGATCATGGATCCTACAATCTGGATTGGTTTATCCACTCTGGTTGTACTTGAAATCGTCCTTGGTATTGATAACATTGTTTTTATTGCCATCCTTGCCGAGAAACTTCCTCCCAACCAACGAGATAAAGCGCGCATTACAGGCCTTGCTTTCGCATTAATTACGCGAATATTGCTACTAATGTTCACAGGTTGGTTAGTTACACTCACCACACCACTATTTACGATATCTGGAATCAGCTTTAATGCACGCCAACTGATTATGTTAATCGGTGGGATATTTTTATTATTTAAAGCCACCATGGAGCTCAACGAACGTCTTGAAGGTGCATCACAAGAAGACGGTAAACCCAAAAAAACCTCTCACTTTTGGACTGTTGTGGCACAAATAGTTGTACTTGATGCCGTGTTTTCGCTTGATTCAGTGATCACTGCGGTAGGAATGGTTGAACATATTCCTGTGATGATTATTGCCGTGTGTATTGCCATTGCCATTATGATGGTTGCAAGTAAACCCCTGGCTAATTTTGTCAATGCTCATCCAACCATTGTCATTCTTTGTTTAAGTTTTTTATTGATGATCGGTTTTAGCCTTGTTGCCGAAGGGTTTGATTTTATGATTCCAAAAGGCTATTTATACGCGGCTATTGGCTTCTCAATTATGATTGAGTTTTTCAATCAACTGGCTATTTTTAATCGTCGCAAAGCCTTAAATAAAAAGCCATTACGCGAACGTACCGCCGAAGCCATTTTACACTTACTTAAAGGTGATGCCGAAGAAGATTCTGATACTAACACCATCGATGTCATATCTGATGAAAATAAAAAAGTATCAGTGTTTAATCATCAAGAATTAAGTATGGTTGAACGAGTACTAGGGCTAGCCCAACGTTCAGTCAGCAGTATAATGACATCTCGACTTGACGTTGATATGGTCAATATCAATGATGATCGTGAGGTTATTATTAAAGAGATTTTTGAAAATCCTCATTCACGTTTAGTCGTTACCGATAATGTTTCAATTGATGAACCACTAGGAATCATCCAAGTTAATGATCTATTAAAAGATATACTACAAAGTAAAGAGCCCATTGATATTCACTCGCTTATCAAACAACCGCTGATCTTCCCTGAGACCATATCGTTACTAGTTGCATTAGATCAATTTAAAAAAGCTAAAACCCATTTTGCTTTCGTAGTAGACGAATTTGGCTCAATGCAAGGGGTTGTTTCGGTGACAGATATTATTGAAACCATTGCCGGTGACTTCCCGACCGAAGAAGAAGAAATTGACGCCAAACACGATATTCAATGCCTAGATGATAACAGCTGGATCGCTAATGGCTATATTCCAGTTGAAGAACTTATCCGTTTTGTACCCATTCCCATTGATGATAAACGTGAGTATCACACCCTAGCAGGGCTATTAATGGAAAAAGCTCAGCATTTACTTAATGTTGGTGAAACCTTACAAATCGGCGATTATTTATTTGAAGTGGCAGAAATAGAAAGCCACAGAATTTTGAAAGTAAAAATTGTGCTAAACAAGCAGGAGTTCGCTTCAACGTAGTTTATTCCTAAGCGCTATATTAATTACAATAGCGCTTGACCAAAATAAATAACTAGCAATAATAGCGTAATAAAATTTCTGTTTATTTGAAGATGTAGAGCCTAGTTCTTCATCTTTTCTATTTTTTATTTTTACCTTTCTTTTGGTAAAAAATAGGTAACACTCATTAATTCTATTAACCAAAATTAGGCTTTAACTTATGCATTCAATATTCGAAAAACTGTTTCAATTGAAAGAAAAAAAAACAACCGCTGGTACTGAAATTATTGCAGGATGTACCACCTTCCTCACAATGGTCTATATCATCTTTGTTAATCCATCGATTCTATCAGCAACCGGTATGGATAAATCTGCGGTATTTGTACTAACTTGTGTAATTACTGCATTGGCAACGATTTTAATGGGCTTATTTGCTAACTTACCAATAGCACTTGCACCGGCCATGGGGCTGAACGTCTTCTTTGCTTATGGCGTCTGTGGTGCAATGGGCTACTCTTGGCAAGTCGGTATGGGCGCCATATTTTGGGGGTCATTAGTCTTTTTTGCGTTGTCACTATTTAAAGTCCGTCATTGGTTAATTGAACATATTCCACAATGCTTACGTGTAGGTATTAGTGCGGGTATCGGGCTATTTATTGCTTTTATGGGATTTCAAAACATGGGTATTGTGGTTGCCTCACCTGCGACACTACTAACCATGGGCAATATCTTATCGCTTAAAGTGCTATTGGGTTCGCTTGGTTTTTTCATTATTATTATTTTAGCGGCTCGTAACTTTCATGCGGCAGTATTAATTTCGATTTTAGTTGTAACTTTATTAGCACTATGGCTCGATCCTAATATCAGTTACCAAGGTATTGTATCTATGCCACCAAGTGTTACCAGTGTTGTTGGTCATGTTGATCTAGCTGGCTCACTTAATATCGGTATTATGGGCGTTATTTTTTCAATAATGATTGTCAGCCTATTCGACTCATCAGGCACCATTTTAGCATTAACCGATAAAGCTGGAATTAGTGACGAAAAAGGTCGATTCCCCAAAATGCGTCAAGCACTATTAATTGATAGCTTTAGCTCTTCTTTAGGTGGATTATTTGGCACATCATCAGTGTTAACCTATATCGAAAGTTCTGCAGGTATTTCAGTAGGTGGACGTACCGGGTTAACTGCGGTTGTTGTAGGTATATTATTTTTAATAGTGACATTTTTATCACCACTAGCGCATTTAGTACCTACTTATGCAACATCAGGCGCACTTATTTTTGTTGGGATTTTAATGGTTTCAAGCTTAGTTAAAGTTAACTGGTCTGATTTAACCGAAGCAACACCGGCCTTTATTACTGCAATCATGATGCCTTTTGCTTTTGCTATTACTGAAGGCGTTGCCCTTGGTTTTATCTCTTATGTAGTACTAAAAGCCTTTACGGGTAAATTTAAACAACTAAACCTATGTGTGATTATTTTTGCCGTACTTTTTGCTTTAAAATTTATCTTTATTGATCATCACTAATCACATTTCCCCCTACTGCTACTCATGGTAGGGGGCAATATATCAATACGATAAATACAAATACCCATTTCCCCCTAAAATTACTCTATCCTATCTCATAAAAACATCGTCATAATTCCGTAATAATTAAACTCAAGATCAAGCACTTAATGATCGCAAAAACTTGACATTATCTCTTCTGGGGTCTAGAATCTTGCGACCCAAAACTTATATAAAATAGGTTTTGGTCTACAGTTATTAATTACGTATCTAAAAAGCAATTTTAAATTTATTTTAATTAATCAGGAGCTTATTAATGGCAACAATTAATCAGCTGGTACGCAAACCAAGAGCACTAAAGGAAGCAAAAAGTAACGTTCCTGCCCTTGAAGCATGCCCGCAAAAACGCGGTGTTTGTACTCGTGTTTACACAACTACACCGAAAAAACCAAACTCAGCATTACGTAAAGTATGTCGTGTACGTTTAACTAACGGTTTTGAAGTGACTTCTTATATCGGTGGTGAAGGTCATAACCTACAAGAACATAGCGTAATTTTAATCCGTGGTGGTCGTGTTAAAGACTTACCGGGTGTTCGTTATCACACTGTTCGTGGTGCATTAGACTGCGCAGGTGTTAAAGATCGCAAACAAAGCCGTTCTAAATACGGTGTTAAACGACCTAAAGCTTAATGGAACTCCGTTAAGTAAGGCCAAACTATATAATTCCATTTAACTCATTTGAGTTTTGGGTAAACCTGAAAATTTATAACATATAAACGGAGTATTCCAATGCCACGTCGTCATGTTGTCGGTCAAAGAAAAATTCTTCCTGATCCGAAGTTCGGTTCAGAGTTACTGGCGAAATTTGTAAATATTTTAATGATAGATGGTAAAAAATCTATCGCAGAATCAATCGTATATTCAGCTCTTGATAAATTAGCTGAGCGTAGTGGAAAAGACCACTTAGCAGCTTTCGAAGTTGCATTAGATAACGTAAGACCAACTGTAGAAGTTAAGTCTCGTCGCGTTGGTGGTTCTACATACCAAGTTCCAGTTGAAGTGCGTCCAGTTCGTCGTAATGCACTTGCAATGCGTTGGATTGTAGATGCTGCACGTAAACGTGGCGATAAATCAATGGCTTTACGCCTAGCGAATGAACTTATGGATGCTTTTGAAAACAAAGGTACCGCTGTGAAAAAACGCGAAGATGTTCATCGTATGGCTGAAGCTAATAGAGCGTTTGCACACTATCGTTGGTAATATTCGCACTTATACTTATATAAGTGACTTGAATTAGGACTGATAGCCCTTATCTGCTATCAGTCAACCAAAATGATGTTTTATTAAGCAAACGATTCTAAACAGAGGATTAATATGGCTCGTACAACCCCTATAGCACGCTACCGTAATATCGGTATCAGTGCACATATTGACGCAGGTAAAACAACAACGACTGAACGTATTTTGTTTTATACTGGTGTTAGTCACAAAATTGGTGAAGTTCATGATGGCGCAGCTACCATGGACTGGATGGAACAAGAACAAGAACGTGGTATCACTATCACTTCTGCTGCAACAACTGCATTCTGGTCTGGTATGGGTCAACAATTTGAACCACACCGTATCAACATCATCGACACCCCGGGACACGTTGACTTTACAATCGAAGTTGAACGTTCTATGCGTGTTCTTGATGGTGCGGTAATGGTTTACTGTGCAGTTGGTGGTGTTCAACCTCAATCTGAAACTGTATGGCGTCAAGCAAACAAATATAAAGTTCCACGTATCGCATTTGTCAACAAAATGGACCGTATGGGTGCTAACTTCTTACGTGTTGTTGATCAAATCAAAACTCGTTTAGCAGCAGTACCTGTTCCTTTAGTTTTACCAATCGGTGCAGAAGAAGGATTCACTGGTGTTGTTGATTTACTTAAACGTAAAGCAATCAACTGGAATGATGCTGATCAAGGTGTAACATTCACTTATGAAGATGTACCAGCCGAAATGGTTGACCAAGTTGAAGAATGGCGTTCTTTCTTAATTGAAACTGCGGCTGAAGCAAGTGAAGAGTTAATGGAAAAATACCTTGGTGGTGAAGAGTTAACTGAAGAAGAAGTGAAAGCAGCATTACGTGAACGCGTACTTGCTAACGAAATCATCTTAGTAACTTGTGGTAGTGCCTTTAAAAATAAAGGTGTTCAATTCATGCTTGATGCAGTTATTGAATATTTACCAGCACCAACTGATGTACCTGCAATCAAAGGTGAATTACAAAATGGTGAAGCGGCAGAACGTCACTCAAGTGATGACGAACCATTCTCATCATTAGCGTTCAAAATCGCAACTGACCCATTTGTGGGTAACTTAACATTCTTCCGTGTTTACTCTGGTGTGGTTAACTCTGGTGACACTGTTCTTAACTCTGTTAAAGATAAAAAAGAACGTTTTGGTCGTATCGTTCAGATGCACGCTAACAAACGTGAAGAAATTAAAGAAGTTCGCGCTGGTGACATCGCTGCAGCAATCGGTCTTAAAGATGTAACTACAGGTGATACGCTTTGTGCTGAAAGTGCACCAATCATTCTTGAAAGAATGGAATTCCCAGAGCCAGTAATTTCGGTTGCTGTTGAACCAAAAACCAAAGCTGACCAAGAAAAAATGGGTCTTGCTTTAGGTCGACTAGCACAAGAAGACCCTTCATTCCGTGTTCACACCGATGAAGAATCAGGTCAAACCATTATTTCTGGTATGGGTGAGCTTCACTTAGAAATCATCGTTGACCGTATGAAACGTGAATTTAAAGTGGAAGCAAATGTTGGTAAACCACAAGTTGCTTACCGTGAAACAATTCGCAATGAAGTAGAACAAGAAGGTAAATTTGTTCGTCAGTCTGGTGGTCGTGGTCAATATGGTCATGTATGGTTAAAAATCAAACCATTGGAAGCGGGTGGCGAAGGCTACAAATTCAACAATGAAATCGTTGGTGGTGTGGTTCCTAAAGAATACATCCCTGCAGTTGATAAAGGCTGTCAAGAACAAATGAAAAACGGTGTTCTTGCTGGTTACCCAATTGTTGATGTTGAAGTCACTATCTATGATGGTTCTTACCATGATGTTGACTCATCAGAAATGGCATTTAAAATTGCCGGTTCAATGGCATTTAAAGATGGCTTCATGAAAGCTAAACCTGTGCTTTTAGAACCGATTATGAAAGTAGAAGTTGAAACTCCAGAAGATTATATGGGTGATGTTATCGGTGACTTAAACCGTCGTCGCGGTATGATCGAAGGAATGGAAGATACTGCAACTGGTAAAACAGTTAAAGCACAAGTTCCACTTTCAGAAATGTTTGGTTATGCAACAGACCTTCGTTCACAAACTCAAGGTCGTGCTTCTTACTCAATGGAGTTCTTGAAGTACAATGAAGCACCAACAAATATTGCAACCGCAATTATTGAAGCTCGTAAAGCAAAATAATTTTATCTAAATAAAGTAACGCTTCCCTTAATGAATTAAGGGAAGTGATTTAATAAAGGAACATTAAGATGTCTAAAGAAAAATTTGAACGTACAAAACCCCACGTTAACGTTGGTACAATCGGCCACGTTGACCATGGTAAAACAACTTTAA
>NZ_WTFC01000045.1:0-17517 GCF_009795795.1 Gilliamella sp. Pas-s95
TTCTTTAAACGTGCAGCAATCTGTTCTGGGCTGTAATAAAGCATGAGGTATTTTTCAACTTGACGCCATACCGAAGACTCTATTGCCTTACCATTACCGCTGTTTTTTCGCCTTTTCCTAGCAAGTGTCACCGCCTCATGTGCTTGATAGGTTTGATTAGGTTTTGAGTTTCTTTTTATCTCTCGACTTATTGTCGAAGGATGTCTATTGAGTAGCTGGGCTATCTCTTTTTTATTCTTTCCGGCTTGTAATAATACGAAAATCTGGTATCTTTCCTTCCTAGAAAGGTGATTATAATACATAGCAATCTCCAAACTGTGGTGGTGCGAAGGAGCTAGTATAAATCACCTTTCTACTTTCTTCACTCCACCGTGTTTAAAATTGCACTTCATGTTTGAATCCAGGCAACACACCTATAAAAGACGAAATAAAATGCCCTCCGATTACACTTCTTGGTTGTGCTAATGGAGATTTAGGTACAGCAAATAACAAGACGCATGTTGCGCCAAATGGAGCCATAATTGCTAATGTACCTGCCCACTGAGTGATTACGAGCAAAGTCAAAATCCCTAAAGCACCCCCAATAAATCCTCTCAATATAGCTATTGCGTGAGGTTTAGGCGGCATCACCTCTCCTCCTTTTAATTTTTCTAGCATAAATCTCTCCTGTTTGGTTAATGTGGGATTTTAATAAAACTAGCAATCGCACTCAGTAAGCGATATCGTTTACTTAGTGTGTATTTATTAACTATAAGGGTCAAATATTATTTATAATTAACTATATTAGAGTTGTTGTGATAGAATCAAAAATATTCTAACAATTACAAATAATAAAAAATGAAATTGAAGCCTGAAATTGTTGATACGATACTTGTTGCGGCTGAATCGCTGTTTAATGAATATGGTTATCATCCTGTTAGTTTAGAGCTTGTTGCAGAAAATGCAGGTGTATCAAAAAGAACATTATATAAATATTTTGGTGATAAAAATGGGCTTGTAAGTAAAGTGTTACTTAAGAGGAATGATTTTTTTAAAAAATCACTTACAGATGTTATCGCTGTTTTTTCTGAGAAAAAAGACAAAATCAATGCAATTATTTCATGGCATATAAAATGGTTTAAGAATGATAATTACCGCGGTTGCATGTTTGTACGAGCTAAGTCTGAATATAACAATAAAAGCGAAGAAATATGCGCTATTGTTAGTGAACATAAAAAATGGATTCAAGATAGGATTATTGAATGTCTAGGAGGCACAAATTCATGTCAACAAGCATCTTGTCTAATTATGTTGATACTTGAAGGTATGATATCTTGCACATCCGTTTTTGGTATTGACGGATATGATTTTGAACAGGCAAAAATGTATATCTATGATATCGTCGATAACATTGGCGAGGATGACCTATGAATTTAAATAGCTGGCTTATAGACAATGGATAGCCATTACCTAAAGCCTCTTAATCGAAATGATCAATTTAATCTAAATTAAACGATTCCAGCTGTTGTTGTAATTCTAACCATTGTAGTTCTGTTTCTTCTAATTGATTTTTAAGTTGGCTTTGCTCTAGTAACAAAGTTGTAAGTTCGTTTTTTTTGCTCGCATCATAGATTGCAGGATCAGACAGTTGTTCTTCAATTTGCTTTAATTGATGGGTTAATTTATCAAGCATCTGTTCTTCTTTTTGTAACTGTTTTTTTATTGGCTGCATTTGTGCACGTAATTCAGCTTGTTTACGTTTTTGCTCTTTACGATCTTGAGCTGATATATTACTTGCATTTTCTTTTTTTGGTGAATTTATTTCGTCATTTGATTGGTTATCATTTTTTTGTGCTTCGGCTAACCATTTTTGATAATCATCAAGATCGCCGTCAAATGGTTCAACTTTATGATCATGGACTAAATAGAATTCATCGGTGGTCGAACGTAGTAAATGGCGATCATGTGATACCACAACTAATGCACCATCAAAATCAATTAGCGCTTCAGTCAACGCTTGTCGCATATCTAAATCTAGATGGTTAGTTGGTTCGTCTAATAAAAGAAGATTCGGTTTTTGCCAGACAATTAAGGCTAAAACAAGTCGCGCCTTTTCACCACCTGAGAAAGTTTTAACTGGCTCGGTGACTTTATCGCCTTGAAAATCAAATACACCTAAATAATTACGCAGTTCTTGCTCTGTATTTTTCGGTTCAGCAAGTTGCGTTAAATGCCAAAGTGGTGACTCATCGGGGCGTAGATATTCTAATTGATGTTGAGCAAAATAGCCTAATTGAACACCTTTAGCGAGATTAATATGGCCTTCTTTAGGTGCAAGTTCACCAGCTAGCAATTTAATCAGTGTTGATTTACCTGCACCATTGCGTCCTAATAGACCAATACGTGAACCAGGAACTAAATTAATCTTAATTTTTTCTAGTATAATTTTATCATCATAACCCGCTACGACTTTGTCCATCATTAACAAAGGGCTTGGTAAAAATTCTGATGGTTTAAAGCTAAAATGAAATGGGTTATCCACATGTGCAGGAGCAATCATTTCCATTCTTTCTAACATTTTTATACGGCTTTGCGCCTGTTTAGCTTTTGTAGCTTTGGCTCTAAATCGATCAATATAATTTTGTAAGTGTGCAACTTTAAGTTGTTGGCTTTCATAGAGTGATTGTTGTTGTGCTAACTTTGTAGATCGTTGAATCTCAAATGAAGAGTAGTTACCGGTGTATTCAAATAAACTTTTTTGTTCAATATGAATAATTTTATTGACTAACGGATCTAAAAAATCACGATCGTGAGAGATTAAAATCAACGTTCCTGGGTAGTTACTTAACCATTTTTCAAGCCAAATGACAGCATCTAAATCAAGGTGATTGGTTGGTTCATCAAGCAATAATAAATCAGAACGACACATTAATGCCTGAGCCAAATTTAATCGCATTCGCCAACCACCAGAATAGGATTTAACCGGTAACATTAATTGTTCATTAGAAAAACCAAGACCATGTAGTAAGGTTGCCGCTCGAGCGCGAATTGTCCAAGCATCAATGGTATCAAGCTTTTCATGAATAATCGCAATTTGCTGACCATTATTTTGCTCATTGGCAAAATTTAATTGCTTTTCCAATTGACGATATTCACGATCGCCATCAATAGCATATTCAATCGCAGGGATATCTAATGCGGGTGTTTCTTGATTGACCCAAGCAAGTTGCCATTGCGATGGTATACTTAACGTGCCAGCATCTGCTTGAATTTCACCTTTAATTAGTGAAAAGAGCGTCGATTTTCCGCAACCATTTTTACCTACTAAACCCACTTTTTGTTGAGGATTAATGGTTGCTGAAGCATTATCTAAAAGTAAGTTAACGCCTCGGCGCACTTGGATTGAATCAAAAACTATCATGATATTTTTGTCTATTATTCAAAATAAAATGTGTTATGCTAACAAAAAATTGGGTTTATGCAAAATTAAAATAGAGTAATTAATATGGTAATGGACTCTTATAACCTTATACCTAAAATTGCACAACAAATTGTTGAAAGAACCATGAAAATTATTGATTGCAATATCAATGTAATGGATGCACATGGTTGTATTATTGGCAGTGGTGATTTAGAACGTATTGGAGAGCTACATGAAGGAGCGATGTTAGCGATATCTCAGAAACGGACAGTTTCAATTGATAGTACCATGGTGAAAAATTTACAAGGTGTTAAACCAGGAGTCAATCTACCGTTAAAGCTTAATGATAGGATTGTTGGTGTAATTGGATTAACTGGCGAACCTTCTGATATTTGGCAATTTGGAGAGCTTGTTCGCATGTCTGCAGAAATGATGATGGAACAAACTCATTTATTACAAGAGCTATCTTATAATAATCGTTTAAAGGAAGAGCTTATCCTAACGCTAATTGAAAAAGAGACTTTGCCCGACAGTATGATTCAATGGGTTAAACGATTAGATATTGATTTGGATTTACCCAGAGTGGTTGGTATGATTGAGGTCGATAGTGGACAGTTAGGCATTGATACTGCAATGAGTGAATTACAAAATTTACAAACACAGATACAATTGCTAAGTAAACATAATTTAGTAGCAACTAAATCAGTTACTGAGCTAGTTATTTTAATCCCTGCACTTAATAGGTATGGACGATGGGATTTATTAGAACATAAGAAGAAACTAGAGACACTTATTATTACAATAAAAAATATTACTCAATTAGATATTAGAATTTCGCTTGGTAATTATTTTGAGCAACATCCTTATCCTTTGGTAAAGTCTTACCAGACAGCAAAAACGACGATGTTAATTGGTAAACAAAGAATGCCTAATATTCGTAATTATTATTATCAAGAGCTAATTTTACCTGTTTTATTACATGGATTAAGTTATGACTGGCAAGCCGAAGAATTATTATTACCTTTGAAAAAATTAAGGCTGGCTGATAATAATGGTCTTTTGAGAAAAACCTTGCAAACATGGTTTAAAAATAATGTTCATAGTAGTAATACAGCTAATGAACTTTTTATCCATCGTAATACATTAGAGTATCGTTTAAATAAAATTGCCACGTTAACAGGATTAAATCTTGCAAAATTTGATGATAGATTACTTTTATATATAGGTTTGCAATTAGATAGAAGTTAACTTATAGGAATGGCTTGAATTTATAATATGCAAAAAGCTAGGTTAAAGCTGTTTGCTTTTATTTAAATAGTAGGAATGCACACTATAAAAAACTATCCAGATGAAATTTTACATGAAGACGATTAATGAGTTTTTAAATAATTATTTTAATCATGAAGCGTAAACAATCTGGCATTTTCTTCTATAAATAATTAGGTTATTGGTGCAGGATTGAAAATAGCTAACGGATTATATAATTTCCAATGATCTGACCATGGTTTCTTTCTTCCACTTGCTACATCTAAAATCAAATGAAATAGTCTCCAACCTATATCTTCAATTGTTGCTTTTCCTAAAGCAATATCGCCGGCACTAATATCAATTAAATCAAACCACTGTTCAGCCACAATATTACGGCTAGACATCTTAATTACTGGTACCACAGCCAAGCCATAAGGTGTTCCTCGTCCAGTAGTAAAAACTTGTAATGTAATTCCTGACGCAACTTGTTGAGCTCCGCAGACAAAATCACTTGCCGGTGTGGCTGCAAAAATCAATCCTTTTTTCGTTGGGCGTTGTCCAGGAGATAGAACTTCTACAATTGGGCTTGTTCCTGACTTAGCAATTGATCCCATTGCTTTTTCGACTATGTTATTTAATCCTCCCTTTTTATTTCCTGGCGTTGTATTCGCACTACGGTCGACTTTTCCGGCAGCAAGGTATTCATCGTACCACTGCATCTCACGAATTAGTGCTTTACCAACCTCCTCATTAGCCGCTCTTGGTGTAAGTAAATGAATACCATCACGTACTTCAGTAACCTCAGAAAACATCACAGTAGCACCGCATCTAACTAATAAATCAGAAGCAAACCCTACAGAAGGGTTTGATGTGACGCCAGAAAAAGCATCACTACCTCCGCATTGCATACCTATTACTAATTCTGATACTGGAACAGTTTCCCTTTGACGCTGATTTAATCGTTGTAAATGCTTTTCAGCTACATTCAAAATCTTATTCACCATGGCTTTAAAACCACGTTCATCTTGCAATATAACTAGATCATCATTTTCTATTTTGATAGGAATTGAATCTTCAGTTCCTTTTAGTAATTTTTCTGGCTGAAGTTTTTCACACCCTAAGCTCACAACCATAATTTCACCACCAAAATTAGGATTTTTAGCTAAATTATGAATAGACCGTATTGGTACAATAGCTGCTGGAGCATCAATAGCTACACCGCAACCATAAAGATGCGTTAATGGAACAACACCATCTACATTTGGATAGTTAGGTAATAAATCACGCTCGATAATTTTTGCGACATACTCAACAACGCCAGAAACACAGTTAACGCTCATGGTTATACCAAGTATATTTCGCGTTCCAACGGAACCATCTTTATTACGATAACCTTCAAAAGTATAACCGAGCAAAGGTGGAAGCGGTTCTCTTTTTTTTGTGGCAATGGCTAATTCATATAATTCGGGGGCAGTTGGTATTTGAGTCACAGATTCGTTAACCCATCCTCCTTTTTTTATATCTACTTTGGCAAAACCAATAATTTCACCATAACGGATAATTTCTTGCCCTTGATTTATATCATTTAAAGCAACTTTATGACCTTGAGGTATATTCTCAATTAGTTCTAATCCATCCGGAAATAGAGCTCCTTTTGGCAACCCACCATCATTCACAACAATAGCAACGTTATCAATTTCTTTGATTTTGATATAGAGCGGTTTATTACGATGGTTTTCCATTATTTATTTCCTATAAATGATTAGCTTTTCAGTAATAATCAGAAAGTGCAAAGATTTATATATACTATTATGTTTTTACTGATTTATTTTTCTTATATTAAATGTAAAAACAATGAATATCATTATGAATATTCATAATTATTCAAAGTAATATTACGATTAATTTGTGCAGATGACTATATTAATGTGTTCCATATCACAAAATTAGAGCAACTATCTAAAATTATGTGAGGAATATAACATTACATTGTGCGTTTTCACAAAAATAAGTGACATTTTGGTTATTATTTTGTTTTTTCCTCTAATGAAATATATCGCCTGACTGTCCGATAATAATTTATTAATAACGGGTTACTGAGAAATATTTAATGACTAGTGATTTTCCACTCAGCGACGTCTGTAAAGATTCAGGATTAATAAATTCAAAAATCGTATAGAGGCTAAATATGAAAATAAACAAAGCAAGGCAAAAAAAGACTAACATCCGGTGGATGACAGTCATTTTTTTATTTATTGTCACCGCTGTTAATTATGGTGATAGAGCTACGTTAGGTATTGCGGGAAAATCAATATCGGGAGAATTAGGATTTGATGCGGCAGCAATGGGTTGGGTAATGTCATCATTTGGTATTGCCTATGTGATAGGACAGTTACCTGGCGGTTGGTTATTAGATAGATTTGGATCAAAACGAGTTTATTTTTACAGTATTCTATTTTGGTCTATTTTTACCTTATTACAAGGTACAGTTCATTTTTTTATTGGTGCTTGGGCTCTTATTATGCTCTTCACTTTTCGATTTTTAATGGGGTTATCAGAAGCACCTTCCTTTCCTGGAAATAGTCGCATAACCGCAGCATGGTTTCCTGCTAAAGAAAGAGCAACAGCAGTAGCTATTTTTAATTCAGCACAATATTTCGCGACAGTAATTTTTGCACCGATTATGGGATGGTTAACTCACGAATATGGGTGGCAATCTGTATTCTTTTTTATGGGAGGTCTTGGTATTTTGGTGAGTATTGCAACGCTAATTATGATTCGTAATCCCAAAGATCATCCATGGGCAAATCAAGCAGAGGTTGATTATATCATTGAAGGCGGAGCTTTGGTTGATATGGATCAAAAGAAAGCGGATGGTAAGCAAAAAGGACCAAAATTAGGTTATTTAACTCAGCTTCTTACAAACAGAATGTTGCTTGGTGTTTATTTAGGACAGTATTGCATTAACTGTTTAACATTTTTCTTTATTACTTGGTTTCCTATTTATCTTGCAACGCAACGTGGAATGAATATTAAAGAAGTTGGTTTTGCTGCTGCTATCCCTGCTATTTGTGGTTTTATTGGTGGAATTAGTGGTGGAGTTTTTTCAGATTTTCTAATGCGTAAAACAGGATCACTTTCAATTGCACGTAAAACTCCGATTATTTTAGGAATGTTATTTTCGATGACAATGATTTTATGTAATTACGTTGATTCAATTGCATTAGTTATTTTATTTATGTCAATGGCTTTCTTTGGTAAAGGTGTTGGTGCATTAGGATGGGCTGTTATGGCTGACACTGCACCTAAAGAAATGAGTGGACTTGCTGGTGGACTATTCAACATGTTTGGTAACGCATCCAGTATTATTTCACCAATTATTATTGGCTATATTGTTGCATGGACAGGTCGATTTGAATGGGCTTTAGTTTTTGTGGCTGGTCACGCTTTTGTTGCAGCGTTTAGCTATTTAGTTATTGTTGGTCCTATTACACGTATGGAATTAAAGAAAAATTAACAATATTTATAACTAACAATAGATTAGAGCCAAGGAAAACGTTTTATGTGTACTCAGTCAGTTCCGATCATTAAATCGATGCAAGTTATTCCAGTAGCAGGATATGACAGCATGTTAATAAATATTGGTGGTGCACATGGTCCTTACTTTACTAGAAATATTGTTATTTTAACAGATAATACGGGGCATACTGGTGTTGGTGAAGCACCAGGTGGCACTATAATTGAAAATGCCCTAAAACAGGAAATCCCTCATGTTGAAGGTAAGGCAATTTCAATTTTAAATCGTGATGCTATAGCAATGCAGTATTTAATTCTCAATTGAAAATTTGATTGTAAGCGTCCGTCTATGGTTTGTTAAAAAAGATTTATATAAATTGAAAATTAAAGAGGTAATTATGAGTTCATCAACACCAATTATTACTGAAATGCATGTCTACCCAGTAGCCGGCTATGACAGTATGTTATTAAATTTAAGTGGTGCACATTCGCCTTACTTTACACGGAATATCGTTATTCTTAAAGATAATTCGGGCAATATTGGTTTAGGCGAAGTGCCATGTGTTGGCGTTGTCACCCAAACGCTTGAAGACGCAAAACCGTTAGTTATTGGGCAATCAATTGCGCAATACAAAAATGTTATGAACCGAGTTCGCAATCAATTTGCTGATCGTGATGTAGGTGGACGAGGCAACCAAACTTTTGACCAACGTTCAACTATTCACGTTGTGACTGCCATTGAATCCGCCATGTTAGACTTATTAGGCAAACATCTTGGCGTGACGGTAGCTTCATTACTTGGTGATGGCCAGCAACGAGATGAAGTTGAGATGTTAGGGTATTTATTTTATATTGGAGACAGCAAAAAAACAGATCTCCCTTATCAAAATCAATCTGAAGATAAATGTGATTGGTATCGATTACGACATGAAGAAGCATTAACGCCAGAAAAGATAGCCCGTTTAGCCGAAGCAACTTATGAAAAATATGGTTTTCGAGATTTCAAATTAAAAGGCGGTGTTTTATCGGCAGAAGATGAGGCCGAAGCCGTCATAGCGATTAAAAAGAAATTCCCTGATGCACGAGTAACCTTAGATCCAAACGGTGGTTGGTTATTAGATGAAGCAATACGTATAGGTAAATATTTAAAAGATACACTAACCTATGCCGAAGATCCTTGTGGAGCAGAACAAGGCTTTTCAGGGCGTGAAATTATGGCCGAATTTCGACGTGCGACAGGATTACCAACGGCAACCAATATGATTGCAACAGATTGGCGTCAAATGGCACACACATTATCTTTACAATCTGTTGATATTCCACTTGCGGATCCACATTTTTGGACAATGAGTGGATCTGTCCGAGTGGCTCAGATGTGTCATGAATTTGGTTTAACTTGGGGATCTCATTCAAATAACCATTTTGATATCTCACTTGCGATGTTTACTCACGTTGGTGCAGCAGCACCAGGCAATCCAACAGCACTTGATACGCATTGGATTTGGCAAGAAGGAAACCAACGTTTAACAAAAGACCCTTTACAAATTGTTAATGGCAAAATCAAAGTTCCTGAAAAACCTGGTTTGGGGATCGAAATTGATATGGATCAGGTAATGAAAGCACATGAATTATTTAAAGGTATGAAACTGGGTAATCGTAATGATGCTATTGCTATGCAATATTTAATACCTAATTGGCAATTTGATAATAAAAAACCGTGTTTAGTTAGATAATTAAAATTTATTATCAAGACACAATGTGTAAAAAATGTGAAGGTAAATTATGAAAAAGGTGACATGCCACAATCAATTTAAACAAGATATGTTGGCACGAAAAAAACTTATTGGTTGTTGGGCTGCATTAGGTAGTCCTATTTCAACAGAAATACTTGGTTTAGCTGGTTTTGATTGGCTATTACTTGATGGAGAGCATGCAATCAATGATGTTATCTCATTTGTGCCTCAATTAATGGCATTAAAAGACAGTGTTAGTGCGCCTGTCGTTCGCCCTTCATGGAATGATCAGGTTCTTATTAAACGCTTACTTGATATCGGTTTTTATAACTTTTTAATACCTTATGTTGAGACTGCAGAACAAACAAAACTTGCTGTTTCTTATACACGATATCCACCTGAGGGTGTGAGAGGTGTTTCTGTTGCTCATAGAAGTAATGTATATGGAACGATTCCAGATTACTTCCAAAAAATTAACAAAAATATTTGTGTTATGGTGCAAGTTGAAACACAACAAGCTGTTAATAATGTAGAGTCCATTGTAGCTGTTGATGGTGTTGACGGTATTTTTATTGGGCCAAGTGACCTTTCTGCTTCTTTAGGGCATTTTGGAAATCCAAAGCATCCTGATGTTCAAGCAGCAATCAAAAAAGTTTTTAATGAAGCTAAAAAGCAAGGCAAAGCTTGTGGTATTTTAGCAACTATAGAGGCTGATGCTCGTCAGTATATAGATATGGGAGCAACTTTTGTTGCCGTCGGTAATGATCTTGGCCTTTTAAGAAGTGCAACACAATCATTAGCCGATAAATTTCTAAAATAACAGTTATTTTTTATCAGAAAAAGGAGAGTAAAATGAAAATTGGTTTTATTGGTTTAGGTATTATGGGTAAACCGATGAGTAAAAACTTGTTAAAAGCAGGTTACTCACTTGTGGTTTGTGATAGAAACCTAGATGCAGTTAAAGATGTTGTTGCTGCAGGTGCAGAAAGTGCAGAAAATGCAAAAGAAGTTGCTAAACGTTGTGATGTAATTATTACTATGTTACCTAATTCACCTCATGTAAAAGAAGTGGTATTGGGCGAAAATGGTATTATTGATGGAGCGAAAAAAGGTACAACGATCATAGATATGAGCTCAATAGCACCATTGGCAAGTCGTGAGATTCATGATGAAGTCGTCAAAAAAGGTTTAACTATGTTAGATGCACCTGTTAGTGGCGGCGAACCAAAAGCAATTGATGCTACATTGTCAGTGATGGTAGGTGGAGACAAAAACATCTTTGATAAACATTACGATTTAATGAAAGCAATGGCTGGTTCAGTTGTTTATACTGGTGATATTGGTGCTGGTAATGTAACTAAACTTGCTAATCAAGTTATTGTGGCACTTAATATTGCAGCTATGTCAGAAGCACTAGTTTTAGCGACTAAAGCAGGAGTAAACCCTAAATTAGTTTATCAAGCTATTCGTGGTGGTCTTGCTGGTAGTACTGTTTTAGATGCTAAAGTTCCGATGGTATTAGATCGTAATTTCAAACCAGGTTTTAAAATTGATTTACATATTAAAGATCTGCAAAATGCTTTGGATACTTCTCATGGTGTAGGAACATCATTACCATTAACTGCAATTGTGATGGAGATGATGCAAGCACTAAAAACTGATGGTATGGGCGAATGTGATCATAGTGCATTAGCTCGCTATTATGAGGCATTAGCAAAAATAGAAGTTAAATAATTAATATTGATATTGAGTATGGAGACATACTCAATAATTTGTCCAATTGTGTAAGGATATGTATGAAAGTTGTCATTGCTCCTGATTCTTTTAAAGAAAGCTTAAGTGCTATTGAAGTTGCTAATGAGATAAAAGCGGGATTTTCACAAGTTTACCCTGATGCAAAATATTTTTTACGACCCGTTGCAGATGGTGGTGAAGGTACTGTCGATGCGATGGTGAATGCGTTAAATGGTCATAAAGTTAAGGTTTCTATTACTGATCCATTAGGCGAAAAAGGACTGGCTTTTTATGGTATATCTGGTGATGGGCAAACTGCGGTAATAGAAATGGCTGCTGCAAGTGGGCTTGAGCGAGTTTCAATCGATAAGAGAGATGCAAAAATTACCACCTCATATGGTACTGGAGAATTAATTAAAGATGCACTCGATCGCGGTTGTAAAAAATTCATCATAGGAATTGGTGGAAGCGCGACAAATGATGGAGGTGCAGGAATGCTACAGGCACTAGGTGTCAGGCTCCTAGATAAATTTGGAAATCAAATTGGTTATGGCGGTATTTCACTTAGTGCTATTGATAAAATTGACATTAGTCAAATGGATCATCGAATTAAGCAATGTGATTTTGAAGTAGCTTGTGATGTTACCAATCCCTTAACTGGTGAAAATGGAGCTTCTGTTATTTTTGGACCACAAAAAGGAGCTACACCATTAGATGTCAAATTACTTGATTCAAATCTTAAACATTTTGCTCAAGTTATTAAACAAACTTTTAATGTCGATATTGAGTTTACTCCAGGAACAGGTGCAGCAGGTGGAATGGGAGCTGCTTTGTTGGTCTTCATGAATGCAAAATTAAAACCTGGTATTGAAATTATCACTAAGTTGCTAAATTTGGATGAATTAGTTAAAGAGGCTGATTTAGTTATTACTGGTGAAGGTCGATTAGATTATCAGAGCGTTAATGGTAAAGTACCTGTAGGTGTTGCTCATATTGCAAAAAAATATAATAAACCAGTTATTGCTATAGTAGGTAGTTTAGGTGATAAAGCCGAAACTGTTTATCCATGTGGTATATCATCTATGTTTAGTATTTTAAGCAAAGTAAGTACATTATCAGAAGCATTAGATTCAAACATGGCTAAATTGAATATTTATAATACCTCAATGAACATAGCCCTTACATTAAAAATTGGTAAAAATCTTAAGTAATAAAAAGCCCTTTATAATAAAAAATAAAGGGCTTAAATTTAATTATTCACAGGACTATTTTTTTATTGCTGATAAAGCGCGACGAATAAAGAGCGTACATATACCAACAAAAACAAAGAGACCTAAAAATTGAGGTAACATACCTAAATCAGCCGAAATTGCAAGCGGTGCATCATTTCCACCACTTGTAATACTAATAACAATTACAACCGCCAATAATACGCCCACTAAACTTTCGCCAACAATTAGCCCTGACGCAATCAATGCTGCTTTACGATCAACTTTCTTAAATTGCTGTTCTGGATCTAAATTTTGTGATTGCGCTTTTTTATAAGCATAACGTTTAATTATCCATGATAAGAAAGTACCAATGAAAATAGGCATGGTAATGCTTGGTGGTAGGTAAATACCTAAACCAACAGCAAGTGCTGGCAACCTAAACTTAGCTTTATTAGCTGCTAAAACTGAATCGATAATAATAATAATAGCACCTATACCTAGCCCGATATATATCATGGTTTTATCAAGATTATTTGAAATTATTCCTTTGGCAATTTTTGTCATCAATGTTGCTTGAGGTGCTGATAAAACTTGTTTTGGATCCATATCAGGGCGTGGAAGTGCACCAGTAAAGCCGTAAGCGTTATATAAAATCTCTAAAATAGGCGCAATAACAATCGCACCAACAACACAGCCAATTAATAATGCCACTTGTTGTTTCCATGGTGTAGCATGAACTAAATAACCTGTTTTTAGATCTTGCAAATTATCGTTTGAAATACAGGCTATTGATAACACTGCACTGGTAGTAAACAGCGTAAGAGCTGTGGCAAAATTAGAGCCCTCGGCAGAAGCTAACATACCATTAGCTTCACCTAAGCCTAATAGAACTAATGAAATAACAATGATAGCAACAATGGCAATGCCTGATATTGGGCTAGCCGATGAACCAACAAGTCCAGCCATATAACCACAAGCGGCAGCCACTAAAAAGCCCATAATAAAAGCAAACAATGTAGCGCAAAACACTAATGACCAAGCAACGCCTGCCGATAGCCCACTATCTGTAATAAAGCTATAAAAAGTCACTAATAAAATAACTAACATACCACCCATAATTAATAAAATAGCTTTAGGTGATAAATCTCGCTCGGTTGATGCAATATCATTACCAGACACATCTGAACGTATACTTTTAAATGATATTTTTAAACCTTCAATCATTGGTTTGATTAATGTCAGTAGTGTCCAAACCGCTGCAATAGCAATGACTCCCGCTCCAATAAAGCGTATATCTTTTGCCCAAAATCCCATTGCAACTTTAGATAAAGGCAGACTAGTATCATAATCGGTAATTGCACTTAAAATTGGAACGCCAAATACCCAACCAATAATGGTTCCAATTAAAATGGCAATTCCTGACATAATCCCAATCAAATAACCTGCACTTAGTAACGCTAACGAAAATCCCATAGGAAGTTGAAAAATGGATTTGCCAGCGGTAAACCAATAAGCAGTACTTTCAGATAACGCACGAAAACCATTAGTAAAAAGGCTAACAGTGGATGCAATCACGCCACCAAATAAAATATCCTTTAAACCATCATTAGCTTCGTTATTATCGGTTTTAGATCCTGCCTTCAAAATTTCAGCAGCAGCCACTCCCTCAGGATAAGGCAAATGGCTTTTAACAACCATGACATGTCGTAATGGGATTGAAAATAAAACCCCAAGCATTCCACCAGCGGCACATATTGCAAAGGTTAGCCAAAAAGGAAAGTTTTGCCAGTAACCAATCATTAACAAACCCGGAAGCACAAAAATAATGGAAGATAATGTGCCTGCTGCCGATGCCTGAGTTTGCACCATATTATTTTCTAAAATAGTTGATCCAGAAAACAGTTTCAATATTGCCATTGAAATTACTGCAGCAGGGATTGCGGATGAAAACGTTAATCCCACTTTTAAACCAAGATAAACATTTGATGCAGTAAAAATGACAGTAATAAAGGCACCAAGAATGGTGCCCCTTAAAGTAAGTTCACGTAAATTATTCATATATCAATAAAGTTAATTTAATAGGGGAGTATTATATACTTAATTCGCTTTTATCGGCTAGAGGTTCTGTAAATAGCTATATTTTAGTGGCTTTTATCATTATTTTTGGTGAAATAATTAGCAATAACATCAAAATATATTGCTATTAACCTTTAAAAAAATAACCGTTTTGTTATGAAACCTTTACAATGACGCTGATCAATTACTTATTTGTGGGAGGATATTTTGAACGGATTACAGCGCTTACAAGCTATTATCAAACAACTTCGTGATCCTGTTAATGGTTGTGAATGGGATCGAGTTCAAACTTTTGCATCTTTAAAATCATATACATTAGAAGAAACGTACGAAGTACTTGATGCCATTGATAAACAAGACATGGATGAGCTAAAAAAAGAACTGGGTGATTTACTATTTCACATTGTCTTTTATGCTGATTTAGCCGAAGAACAAGGAAGCTTTGATTTAGATGAGATCTGTTTAGCGGTTGCTGATAAGTTAGTGTATCGTCATCCCCATATTTTTACCGAAAATAAGGTAGAAAAACCTAACTGGGAACAACTTAAACAAAAAGAGCGCCATCAAAAAGCACAATACTCATTGCTTGATGATATTCCCCAAGCAATCCCCGCCTTAATGCAAGCTGAAAAAATTCAAAAGCGTTGCGCCTCGGTTGGTTTTGATTGGCATGATATAAAATCTGTGCTTGATAAGGTAAAAGAAGAAATTGGTGAAGTTGAGCAAGAGCTTGAACAAAACAAACAAGATCCACAAAAAATTGAAGAAGAGTTAGGTGATTTATTGTTTGCTACCGTCAATTTAGCTAGGCATTTAAAGATTAAATCAGAACTCTGTTTACAGCAAGCTAATAAAAAATTTACTCGGCGATTTCAGCAAGTAGAATCGATACTTAAACAAAAAAATTTGTCTTTAATTGATGCAACGCTTGAACAAATGGAAGACGCGTGGCAAAGTGTTAAACAATTAGAACAGATTAAACTCAATAGCGAAGTGAATAAAAATGACTGAACAAAAAAACGAATTGTATCAAGAAATCGAAGCTTGGGCACAAAATGCCATTTTAAACAGCCCGACTTGGAGTATTAATCAGCTCGATTATTCTGAAAAGAGTATCACTGTTGTTGAAATGATCATCAGTGAACTGGCTGAAAAGAACTTCAGCATATCAGAAGAACAACTCAACATGATATCGCAAGAATACGGATGTTATTTATTACTCACCGCCCATAAATTATACGGTGGCGAGTTTTATTGGAACGAAGAGTTTGAACAACCCATGTTAATTTGCTGTGAACCTGATGCCATGATAGTCCTTATGACATGGAACAAGGTCAAAGGGCGCCTAGTGGGGGATAAAGCCGACCATATTGCCTATTTCCTAGATGAGTTTGGTAAAGCTACCTTTCAACCAGAAAAAGGCACTCATATAGTTTATTTATAATAAAAGTAATTATTTTTAAAGTTATTTACCAAGAAAACTAAGAAAGCAGATAAATATTAACAAACTCTAAAATATTGCTGAATTAGTTGTGTGATAGCCTCGAGCCTTTGAGGCTATACTAATACTTGGCACACTAAAAGCAACGTTATTACTGTCTAAATAACTTAATTATTCATAAATAGTTGTTAATCGAGAAAATCTTGTTCTTAATGAAATATAATCTTTTGAAAAATAATCAAATTTAACTTTAATGTCTTGGTTTATTAATTTAAATTTCATGATAACATAAGGATTAGAACTAAATTTAGCAGATAATAAATCATCATAATTAAGCCTTGATACAATTTTATTTGTATCTTGATCTGTAAAACAGATTTGTTTATTTATTCGATCAAAATACATAAAATTTTCATAGGCTCTATCGCAATAAAAATTTGAACGAACAAACTCATCCTTAAACTCACTTTTAAAAATTGTAATATGTTTATTAATAATAATATTTGTGTATTTAATAAATACCAGATAGTAAGCTAAAACGCCAATAATGATAAATGTGAGTCCAATATAATAATTTTTGAAGAAAAAGCTACAAACAGAAATAGCCCACAAAAGCACCAAACACCCGCCAGTAACTGATCTTATAATTGAAAATAACACTTACATCTCCTTTGTCTTTTATGTAGATGATATTTTGTAAGGAATATTCAATATAATCAATCTATAATTTTTATACTTAATCGTATAATAGCCTAAATATTTTGGGCTTTTCAATGTCTGCTAGGATCGGTAAGGTTCCAAATATTTTGAGATTTTTTTGGGGAAAGGATAAATAATATCAGTGATAATGTCCAAGTTATGTTATTTTTATGCAAAATCTTATAACGCCTAACCACATATCTCTGATTGATATGCGAACCTACCTCAGTTGTCGGCACATTCTGACGCCGGAATAATACAAATCAACATAGTATTAGGTGATAATTGAGTTTCTTTTTTTGTTAAAAGCAACTCAATTACCGCCCAAAAATCGGTCAGGAAAGGTATTGATTTTATTGAAGTTTTTATTTAACTGTTCCTGGATTCAAATATGAAGTGCAATTTTAAACACGGTGGAGTGAAGAAAGTAGAAAGGTGATTTATACTAGCACCTTCGCA
>NZ_WTFC01000046.1:0-12398 GCF_009795795.1 Gilliamella sp. Pas-s95
ATTTAAACGTTTTTATTTCACAAAAAAACACCTTATTTACTCACAAAAAGCGGTCAGAAAAGGTATTGATTTTATTAAAGTTTTTTTGGTTTTTGATCAAAAAAACTATACCTTATTACCTTTCTGCAAGTGTCGCCTGCACAATTCTTAATGCATCAAACGTTTCTTTTACATCATGCACTCGAATAATCTGTGCGCCTTTCATTGCCGCTATTACCGCACAAGATACACTACCTAACATTCGTTCTTGTGGTGGGACATTTAGCACTTGTCCTATCATAGATTTTCGGGACATGCCGACTAATAAAGGTAGGTCGAAATGGTGGAATTGTTCAAGCATGGCTAATAGTCGGTAATTGTGCGCTAGTGTTTTTCCAAATCCAAAACCGGGGTCGAGTATGATTTTTTGACGGTCGATGCCGGCGCTTATGCAGCGTTCGATCTGTTTTGCAAAAAAGTCATCGACTTCTTGATAGATATCTTGTTCGTAGTGTGGTGCGTTTTGCATGGTTTGAGGGTTTCCCTGCATGTGCATGACGCAAACCGGTAAGCCAGTTTGTGCTGCAGCTTCCATTGCGCCGGGGAGCGTTAGTGCACGGATGTCATTGATTAGGTGTGCACCAGCCTTGGCTGATTCGGTCATAACTTGTGGTTTTGATGTGTCGACCGAAATCCATACATCAAAATATCGGGCTATTTTTTCAACCAATGGCACAACGCGGTTTAGCTCTTCGTCAACTGATACTTCGGCTGCGCCGGGGCGCGTAGATTCGCCGCCGACGTCGATGAATGTGGCACCAGCTTGAATCATGCTGTCAACACGGCGCATAGCATCATCAAGGTTGTTATAACTTCCTCCGTCAGAAAACGAATCGGGTGTCATGTTAACAATGCCCATGACTTGTGGGAACGAGAGATCCATTATTTGATTTTGAAACTGTATTTCCATGATTCACAGCCTTATTAGGGTTATATTATGTGATTGTATTTATCTTAAGGTATTTTATCGAGAAAAAACGCGCCGTAGCGCGTTTTATTTTTTGAATTTTAGCTTTCTGATTGTGGCGGCGTGTCATTCCCTTCATTTGGGATCTGTTTTGCTGCCTGTTCGTCACTTTCTGTCCAGTCATCCGGTGTGGTGAGTGGACGACGAGCAATTAAGTCTGCAACTTGTTTTGAACCAATGGTTTCGTATTTCATTAGTGCATCTTTCATTGCATGTAGTACGTCAATATTATCCGTTAAGATTTTACGAGCGCGCTGATAATTGCGGTCAATAATGGCTTTGACTTCTTCGTCAATAATGCGAGCTGTTTCGTCAGATATGTCTTTTGGTCGTCCATATCCATTGTCGTCTGTTTCGTAGAACAGTGGTCCTAAGCGATCAGAAAAGCCCCACTGGGTGACCATGGCTCGTGCATATTGTGTGGCTACTTTGATATCATTTGATGCACCTGTTGAGATCTTATTTTCGCCATAGATGAGCTCTTCTGCTAATCGTCCACCATAAAGCGTGGCAATGTCACCTTCAAGCTTTTCACGACTTTCACTGACACGATCACCTTCTGGTAAGAAGAAGGTGACACCAAGGGCGCGTCCGCGCGGAATGATGGTGACTTTGTGGATTGGATCGTGATCAGGCATTAAGTGGCCAATAATAGCGTGTCCAGCTTCGTGGTATGCTGTTGATATGAGCTGCTCTTGTGTCATGGTTAGTGACCGTCTTTCAGTACCCATGTTGATTTTATCTTTGGCTTCTTCAAATTCGTCCATGGTGACTAGGCGTTTGTTTCGACGCGCGGCAAATAATGCCGCTTCGTTGACTAAATTTGCCAGTTCTGCCCCCGAATAGCCCGGCGTGCCTCGAGCTAGGACAGATAAGTCGACATCACTTCCTAGTGGTACTTTACGGACATGTACCGCAAGAATTTGTTCACGACCTTTCATGTCTGGTAAGCCAATTTGCACTTGGCGGTCAAAGCGGCCCGGTCGTAGTAATGCCGGATCTAAGATGTCAACGCGGTTTGTTGCTGCGATGATGATGATTCCGCTGTTGGCTTCAAAGCCATCCATTTCAACAAGCATTTGGTTTAATGTTTGTTCACGTTCATCGTGACCACCCATTGACCCCGCACCACGTTTGCGACCTACGGCGTCGATTTCGTCAATGAAGATGATGCAAGGTGAGTGTTTTCGTGCTTGTTCAAAAAGATCGCGCACACGCGATGCTCCCACCCCAACAAACATTTCAACAAAGTCAGAACCTGAAATGCTAAAGAATGGGACATTGGCTTCGCCAGCAATGGCTTTGGCTAATAAGGTTTTACCTGTGCCCGGAGGGCCGACCATTAAGATTCCTTTTGGTATGCGTCCACCTAATTTTTGATATTTGCCCGGATCGCGTAAAAAGTCGACCACTTCGGTCACTTCTTGTTTGGCTTCTTCGCTACCTGCAACATCTGTAAATTTAGTTTTAATTTGATCGGGTGTTAACATGCGGGCTTTGCTTTTGCCAACTGACATAGGTCCACCTTTGCCACCACCTTGCATTTGGCGCATCATAAATAGCCAAAAACCAATGAGCAAAATAATAGGAAACCAAGAAACCAGAATACTAACGATTAGACTTGGTTTTTCATCAGGGCTGCCATAGACAGGTACTTTGTTGCTTAACAGGTCATCCATGAGTTTTTCATCAAAATAGGGGATGTAGGTAGTGTAATTACTATTTTCTTTGGTTGTAGCAACAATTTCGCGTCCGTTAATATGCACTTCTTGGAGTTTGCCATTGGTGATATCGGAATTAAATTGAGTATAATTGACTTGAGGACTGCTATTTGACATTGAGCTGAATTGGTTAAATACAGTGATCAATACTACAGCGATAATTCCCCAGATCAGTAAATTCTTTACCATGTCGTTCAAAAGAAAAACCTCTCATAAAAATTAACAGTTACGACTAAATTTAACGAAGTATGGTACTACAAAATTATACAACTGGCTACTTCATACCCATTGCAACAATATAAACTTCTCGAGACCTAGCGCGTGATGCTTCAGGCTTGCGAATTTTGACAGTTTTGAACATATTTCGCACCTGTTTTAGGTACTCTTCAAATCCTTCCCCTTGAAATACTTTAACGATAAAGTTTCCGTTAGGAGCAAGTACGTCTCGACACATGTCTAATGCCAGTTCAACCAAATACATGGCTCTTGGTATATCAACGGCAGGTTGACCACTCATGTTTGGGGCCATGTCTGACATGACTACTTGGACTTTGTCTTCGCCAACACGTGCTAGCAATGCTTTTAATACGGCTTCGTCACGAAAATCCCCTTGTAAAAAGTCAACCCCGACAATAGGATCCATTGGTAGTAGGTCACACGCAATAATGCGGCCTTTATCACCAATGAGTGATGCAACATATTGCGACCAGCCTCCAGGTGCGGCACCTAAATCAACGACAGTGATCCCAGGTTTGAAGAGTTTGTCACTTTTTTGAATTTCTTCTAGTTTGAACCATGCTCTGGATCGTAATCCTTTTTTTTGTGCTTGTTGCACAAAGCGATCTTTAAAATGCTCATTGAGCCAACGTGTTGAGCTTGCTGAGCGTTTTTTGTTACTCACAGCGAATAAATCCTTAATGTAAAGAGGCCACTTCATTGATTACAGATATATATAAGGGTAGAATAGCAAAATTGCAACTTAATGTGATAAAAATTTAATGAATTTATCGAATAAACAAAAACAGTATTTAAAAAGTGAAGCTCATCATTTAAAACCTATTGTGATGATTGGTGCTAATGGATTTACCGAAGGCGTGCTTGCCGAAATTGACAACGCGTTAAATTTCCATGAGTTAATTAAAATTAAAGTTTCTGCTGAAGACCGTGAAACCAAGAAGCTTATTTGTGATGCCATTATTCGCGAAACAAAAGCGTTATCCGTGCAATTGGTTGGCTCTAATTTTACAATTTTTAGACCAAGTGAGGATAAGAAAATCACTTTACCTAAATAAATACAACAACAGGGCTAGTTGCCCTGTTTGTGTATCTGCTTTTGTGGAAGTTGTTTTTACTAGATATATTCAACTTTAACAATGTCAAATTCCACATCACCACCTGGCGTTTTGATTTGTACGGTATCACCGTCTTCTTTGCCGATTAGACCTCTGGCGATAGGTGAGTTGACCGAAATAAGATTTTGTTTATAGTCTGCTTCGTCATCACCTACGATGCGATAGGTTGTTTCTTCGTCGTTTTCAACATTTATTACTGTTACTGTTGCGCCAAAAATAATACGTCCAGTATTTTTTACTTTGGTAATATCTATAATTTGTGCTTGTGATAATTTGCCTTCAATTTCTTGAATTCTACCCTCACAAAAACCTTGTTGTTCTCTTGCTGCATGGTATTCAGCATTCTCTTTTAAATCTCCGTGCGCTCTTGCTTCAGCTATGGCTGCAGTGATTTGTGGTCTTTTGACATTTTTTAGCTCTTCTAGTTCGGCACGTAATAGTTCAGCTCCCTTTACTGTCATTGGGATTTGTTTCATTTAGGTATCTCCCGTTTTTACTTATCATAAATAAAAAATAACTCCCCCTTCATCTGATTAAAGAAAGGGAAAGTGAGTTGTTCAGTTAGTTATTTAAAAAATATCGTTGCATATGTCTATATCTTAACTGTAAAACTAGCCTAACCACAAATGATTTATACTGAAAATGAGATGCTATTTTGATTAAAATAGGTTATTGTACTAGAATGCCTTGACGTTTCTTTACAAGAATTAAAATTATTTATGCTACGATTACGTTTTTACATAATCACTTTTTTATCTATTACTTGGTTTTTTGTATTATTGTCTTATTTTGTTGTGCAAACTTCTTGGGGTGCCAAAATTGTTAGCCAGCAATTATCTAGATTAAGTTCTTATACTATTTCAATAGGCAAAGTTCATCACTCTTTTTCAAACTTTTATGAGTTGGTTTTTGATAATGTGGTTATAACTGATGATAAGCAAGAGATTGTTAATGTTCCGACCTTAGTTGTTGGCTTGGATAAAAGTGATCTTTGGCAATTAACTCATTTTAATTATGTTAATGTTATTGATGGTACTATTAATTATATTCATAATGATGATAAATCTAGCCATTATAACTTTTCAGCAAATACGCTAAAGTTTGTTAATTCAACTGCTAATGTTTCGATTAATAATGGGGCTGATGAAATTTCATTCACTCAGCTTAATGGTGGAGTTAAACCATTTTCGTTATCAGGAGAAGATAAATATCAATTTGATTTTTCTTCGCAAGCCGTGTTGGTCAACCAAATTTCTATCAAATCACTGCTTATTCAAGGATTTCATCGCGATGATATTACAACCGTGACTAATTTAGGTGGTAATATTGATAATGGTTTTTTTGTAAGTAAATTAAAAGTACTTGCTGATAATAGTTTGAATATTGATCTGCTACAACTGCATAATATCAATTTACAATCAACAGAAGATGATTTTTTGGATAAATATTCTCATCTTCTGCCAAAGTCAACGATTAAACAATTATCTATATTTGAAAGTAGCATACAGTTGCCTAGTTTTTTAATTGAAAAAGGTAATATTGAAGCAACCAATATTCGTTATGATAGTCAATGGCATTTTGATCAAAGCGCTTTTGTTTTTAATGCCGATCATGTTGTTTGGCATGATGAGCCGTTTGCATCAGTATTAGTGCAATTATCATCCAACAACCAAGAAGTGACAATCGAAAAGGTACTCGCAAAATGGAATAAAGGCAGTATAAATTTTGCTGGAAAGTGGGAAGATAATTCCTTACATCTAGATCAATTAACTTTATCAGATATTAATTATCAGCTTCCTGAAAAGCTAGAACTGCCGGTATTACCGAGTATTTTTAGACGTATTGAAGTAGACAAGCTTACCATTTTACAAAGTTTGTTAATTAGAAAATATAGCGATTTTCCATTTACGTTATATAACTTTCAAGTTTCTGGCTCTGGTGTTACTTTAGCCAAAGATCAAAAATTAGGTGTCTTTTCAGGCACTACCTCTTTTAAATCTGAAAAAGGGTCGTTTAATCGAGTTGATATTAATTATCCTGATATGATTGTAAAATTTGATGCCGAAAATCATGCATCGTTAACATTTAGCGCTTTAGTTAGTGGTGGTATGATTGAGTCAAAAGCAAAGTTTGAGCCATCGCAAAATGAGTTCTTATCTTTTCAGCTTAATGCTTATGGTATAGCAAGTTCATTACTAGAAGAATGGAAAATAGTAAAACAACCACCAAAAACCATGAATTATTCGGCCGATTTACATGGTAAATTACTGCCATTTGGTTTTTCAGGTACATTTTCTACAAATGGTAAAAATTATATTATTAATTCTGAGCATTGATTTTTGTAAAAGCATTCTTATATAACTTGTTAAGATGTTTAAGACATTATGTGTGTTTTAATGTAAAAAATGCAATAATAAGTGTAATATGAGGGTGTGATAGTGCTTGTAAGATTAGATAAATGGCTTTGGGCCGCAAGGTTTTATAAGTCGCGATCATTAGCTCGCGAAATGATTGAAGGCGGAAAAGTACATTATAATGGTCAACGCACTAAACCAAGTAAAATTGTTGAAGTCGGTGCAACTCTCAATCTTCGCCAAGGCTCAGATCAAAAAACAATTCAAATTTTGGCCATTAGTGAACAGCGAAAAACTGCCACTGATGCCCAGCAACTTTATCAAGAAACCCCCGACAGTATTGCTAAACGCGAAGTGATAGCACAAGCGCGTAAGCTTAATGCATTGACAATGCCGCACCCAGATAGAAGACCTGACAAAAAGGAGCGGCGTGATTTGATTAAATTTAAATATGATAGGCAACAAGGTGACAATAGTTAATATGGATACTTTAAATCGGTTTTTATTTGATAACCATCCTATTCGTGGTGAAATTACTCGTCTTGAACAAACATATCAAGCAATTTTAGATAGCCATACCTACCCAGTTGCGGTACAAACCTTGCTTGGTGAATTATTGGTTGTAACCAGTTTATTAACCGCAACACTAAAATTTGAGGGTGATATTGCTGTTCAGTTGCAAGGTGATGGTGCGTTATCTTTAGCCGTTGTTAATGGTAATGATCAGCAACAACTACGCGGAGTTGCTCGGGTTAATGGTGATATTGCTGATGATGCGACTCTGAAAGATATGGTGGGTAATGGCTATATAGTTATCACTATCACACCCAAAAATGGCGAACGTTATCAAGGTATTGTAGGATTAGAAAAAGAGACGCTTATTGGTTGTATCGAAAACTATTTTATGCAATCAGAGCAGCTTCCTACACGATTATTTGTAAAAACGGGTGTACATAATAATAAGCCAATGGCAGCAGGTATTTTATTGCAAGTTTTGCCAGCTAATGATAATACCGATGAATCATTTGAGCATCTTAGTGCTTTAACCGAGACAATCACGAGTGAGGAGTTATTACAACTTTCTACTGACGAGATTTTGTATCGTTTATATAATCAAGAAGAAGTGCGTCTTTTTGAAACACATGAAATTACTTTTAAATGTAGCTGTTCACGTCAACGCTGTGAAGATAGTTTAATGACGTTACCCGAAAACGAAATTGATGAAATCTTAAAAGAAGATGACGGTAATATTGATATTCATTGTGATTATTGTGGGAAGCATTACTCGTTTGATGCCATCGATATCGCTGAAATGAGAAGTAAACGTAAGGTAAATTATCATTAGTCTTGCATTAAAAACCACTAAAATTATAAATATAACTTTAGTGGGAAAATGAAATATAGGGAATTAAACCCGTATTCAATCTACCAGAATAATGGCAATGAACAAACTATTTTTAACGGTTTCGTGTATTTTTTAATTTATATTTACAAATCGATTTGTTACTCTAATTGATAATTTTTATTTACCGCTTATATCAATTTTATGAATATCTTCAATAATGGCGTGTTTGTTGATGATCTTCCATTTAATATTAAAATGATAAAGTGTTATTCCATAGGTTTGTTCGCTATTATTTTTTTGTTTGTAGGCTGGCCTTGGATCTTGAGATATCACTTGCGTAATTAGCTCAGCAAGCTGGGGATAATTTTGCTTTTGTAAATCTAATATTAATTGTGCTTTTGGTGAAAATTCAACGGTTAGTTTTTTATCGGGAACTGATTGCGCGTATCCCGCAAGAGCTTTTGGATAACTGTCACAATAAGGTAAATAAGGTTTGATATCAATAATGGGGGTGCCATCAACTAAATCAAGACTACCTAATTTTAAGATAACCTGTTTATTTTCAACGATAATATCTTTTAATTCAACGGCTGACAATCCAATGTGATTCGGTCTAAATGGCGATCGGCTAGCAAATACCCCTATCGTTTTATTACCACCTAAACGAGGCGGCCGAACTGTTAAACCCCACTTTTCAGGAGCAATATGGTGAAATAGAAATAATAGCCATAAATGTGAAAACTGTTCTAATCCTTTAACACTGATAGGATCATTATAAGGAGCTGATAAATAAAGTTCACCTAGCCCAGCGCCAACTAAATTGGGTTGTCTTGGAACGGCAAATTTTTCACTATAAGGTGAGCGGATAATGCCGATGGGGTCAATTTGATATGTCATAATCGATTTTGATTGAGTTTACACTATTGTTGTTGATTATGTGAAAATAGCGACGAACGGATACCGTCGGGCTCAGCCGACGGTATTAAGGTGAGTCAATAACTTTTCTATTACCAACCGCGAATCGCACCACCATTAAAGATTTGGTTAGCTTTTTGTGCAACAGCATCAGTTTGGTATGCTTTAACAAAGTTTTTCACGTTTTCGTTATCTTTATCAGTTTCACGCGAAACGATTATGTTGACATATGGCGATTCTTTATCCTCAACAAAAATCCCATTTTGGCTTGGTGTTAAGTTCGCTTGTCCTGCAAAAGCGTTATTGATGATTGCTAGATCAACTTGTGCATCATCTAATGAGCGAGGTAACATTGGCGCTTCAAGTTCTAAGATCTTATAGTTATAAGGGTTGCTTGTAATATCAAGTACAGTCGGCAGTAAACCTTTAGATTTATCAACCGTAATCATTCCTTCATGTTGTAATAAAAGTAATGATCTGCCCAAATTTGTAGGATCACTAGGAATTGCAATGGTTGAGTTAGCTGGAATAAAGAAAGTTTCACCTCGTGGTGAAGTGACTTTTACGCCATTACCTGTTTCTTCTGTTTGAGAAATTGGTTTGAGTTTTTTAGAATAACTTGCAATTGGATAAACGAATGAGTTGCCAACAACAGCTAATTTGTAGCCACGTTCTTTCATTTGTTCATCTAAAAAAGGCTTATGTTGAAAAGCATTAACATCAATTAAACCATCGTTTAATGCTTGGTTTGGAATGACATAATCACTAAAAATTACTAGCTCAACATCTAGGTTATAAAGCTCTTTCGCTTGTTGTTTAGCTACTTCGGCTACCTCTTCTTCAGGACCAGAAATCACGCCTACTGCAAGCGTATTTACTTTAGCTGGCTCTGTTGGTTTGTTATCTGTTGCGGCTGATTGTTTATTATTATCACAACCAGTTAAAAAAAACGCACTCACCAATGTGGTGATTAATGCTAGCTTTTTAATTGACATAATTTTCTCCAAGTTTATTGATGAGACACACGTTTAACAATTTTATTGCCAATAAATTGAATAATAAAGACAATAATAACTAATATCACTAAAAATATATTCATCATATCATAGTTATGTCCTTCATATCCAAATCGTTTTGCTAGATCGCCAAGCCCTCCTGCACCAACAGCTCCAGCCATGGCTATATAACCGGTTAGCGTGATTAATGAGATTGTCATGCTGTTGATAATTACAGGTAATGTTTCTGGCAATAAAACTTTATAGATAATTTGTATCGGTGTTGCTCCCATGGAACGAGCAGCTTCAATTAATCCTTTTGGAAGATCAAGTAATGCATTTTCAATCATTTTGGCAATTAAAGGGGCAACGCCTATACTTAGCGGTACAATAGCTCCTTCTCTGCCCAAATAAGTTCCTTTACCTGTAAAAATTTCCATTATTTCCATTGTAAATGGTTGAATCCATACAATTAATATAATAAAAGGAATTGAGCGAAACACATTTATTACAAAAGAAAGAACATTATGTACTATGTTATTTCCAAGTATATTTCCTTGGCGTGTTATATATAGCAAGATACCTAATGGTAAGCCCATTAATGTTCCATAAAAACCAGATAAAAAAATCATATAAATAGTATCATCAGTCGCTTCTGCTATTTTGAATAATACTGGTTCGTTTAATCCTTTAATTGATGAACAAAATGCAACAAAATCGGCCCAAAAATTGTATTGAGCTAAGTATCGAAATAAAGATTCAAAAGGTTTAAAAGCGGGAATAAAATCAAACATAACCTAGCACCTCTACTTTGGTATTATTTTTTTCTAAGAATTGGATTGCTGACGCAATACTTTTAGGGTTACCTTCCATTTGGGCTAGCATTAAACCAAATTTAACACCACCAGCATAATCCATTTGCGCGCTAATGATGTTACTTTCGATATTAAATTCTTTGGCAATTTGTGACAATAAAGGTAAATCAACCGAAACTCCCGTAAATTCTAAACGAACTAAAGGGTTAAGTCCTGCCTTTGGCTCTGGTGATAGCCTTGCTAAATAGTCATCAGGAATATTTATATGTAAGGTCGATTGAATGAACTGTCTTGCAATATCTGTTTTAGCATGGGAAAAGATCTCACCAACCGATGATTGTTCAACTAATTCACCATTACTGATGACTGCCACTTGGTCGCAAATCTGTTTCACAACATCCATTTCGTGAGTGATTAACAAGATTGTAAGACCTAGTTTTTGATTAATGTCTTTCAATAATTTCAAAATAGATCGAGTTGTCTCTGGATCAAGTGCACTAGTTGCTTCGTCGCACAAGAGTACCTTTGGATCACTTGCTAAAGCTCTAGCAATTGCAACGCGTTGCTTTTGCCCGCCAGATAAATTAGCAGGGTAAACGTTTGCTTTTTCAGTCAATCCGACTAACTCTATAAGGTCGTTCACTTTTTGCTTAATTTTTGCTTTAGGAGTTTTATTAAGCTCAAGTGGAAAGGCAATATTATCGAAAACAGTGCGCGAAGAGAGTAAATTAAAGTGCTGAAAAATCATACTAATTTTTCGGCGTACTTCAATTAGCTTTCTATTCGATAGGTGAGTAATTTCTTGATTATCGAAAAATATTTTACCACTAGTCGGCTTTTCAAGTAAGTTAACGCAACGGATAAGCGTACTCTTTCCTGCCCCTGATTTGCCAATAACGCCATAAATCTTCCCTTGAGGAACATGTATGCTGATGTCCTTTAATGCATGAATTTGGGTCTTATTATGTTCAAATATTTTCGAAATATGCTGTAGCTGTATCATAATATATAAAGACAAAAGATGAATGAGTGAATATTAAGACGTCTAGACATCTAAGTCAATCAATAATATGCTATATAAAGATTAGAGTAATATCTAAATTAAAAGGAAAAATGAAAAAATGAAACCGGCTATTTTTTTAGATCGAGATGGTACCATTAATATAGATTATAATTATGTACATACAATTGATAAATTCCATTTTATTGATGGTGTCATTGATGCGATGCAAGAACTCAAAAAAATGGGTTTTTTGTTAGTTATTACAACTAACCAATCCGGTATTGCTAGGAATAAATTTACTGAAGAGCAGTTCCATACATTGACAGAATGGATGGATTGGTCGTTACAAGATCGTGGTGTTGATTTAGATGGCGTGTATTATTGTCCTCATGATCCGTTAATCGATAAGTGTGAATGCCGTAAACCAAATCCCGGCATGATCCAAACCGCAGCCAAAGAACTAAAAATTGATATTGCTAACTCTTATATGGTGGGAGATAGAGTATCGGACTTATTATCGGGTAAAAAAGCAGGCGTTAAAAAGACTGTGTTAGTAAAAACAGGCGATACAATAACTGAAGAAGCATTGGCTCAGGCCGATTGGCTAATTGATAGTTTGGCTGATTTACCTAAAAAAATAAAAGAAATATCTTAATTATTGGTGCAATCTTATAAACAATATAATGAATTCGCTAAATATTTATGGATTAATTTTAATCAAAATGTATTGTTTTAGTCTATTTTTAGTGTGTCTTGCGTAAAAAAAAAGCAAACAGGAATAAATTACACAATAACCCCTTGCATGATTTTTTTAAGTCCCTATAATGCGCATCCACTGACACGCAGTCAGCGCCAAGCAGGCGGTGAGTAAGGTTAGAGAATGAGATCAAAA
>NZ_WTFC01000047.1:0-11031 GCF_009795795.1 Gilliamella sp. Pas-s95
GTGGTGCGAAGGAGCTAGTATAAATCACCTTTCTACTTTCTTCACTCCACCGTGTTTAAAATTGCACTTCATGTTTGAATCCAGGATAGTCCATTGCAATATATTCCGAAAAATAGTGCCGAATAAAACACCCAACAATGGAAAAAAAGTAATAGCTAATCCATATTTCAATAGCCATGCAAATATCCTTATTTTATAAATTAAGATTTGTGGCAGTTTTTTTCCCTCTCAATCGCACGATAACCAATATCATGGCGGTAAAAACAACCATGCCAATAAATATCTTTTATGTGCTCATAAGCACGCTGTTGCGCTTCAAGTACGGTGTTGCCAAGTGCTGTTACGCACAACACACGTCCGCCATTGGTGTAAACGCGACCTTTTTCTAGACTAGTACCTGCGTGGAAGATTTTGCAATCATCACTTGATTCTGCCGGCAATCCAATAATCACATCTTGAGTATTATATTCACCCGGGTAACCGCCGGCTGCTAGGACTACACCTAATGCAGGTCTTGGATCCCATTTTGATTTGACGGTATCTAATTTCCCATCCACCGCTGCAAGGCAAAGTTCAGCCAGATCCGATTGCATTCGCATCATTATTGGCTGGGTTTCGGGATCGCCAAATCGGCAATTAAACTCAATAACTTTTGGATTACCTTCTTTATCAATCATTAAACCCGCATATAAAAAGCCGACATAAACATTACCTTCTTGTGCCATGCCATTGACCGTTGGGTAGATGATTTCATCCATTATTCGTTTAAAAACAGCATCACTCACCACTGGTGCAGGTGAATATGCCCCCATACCACCAGTATTTAAGCCTGTATCACCGTCGCCAACACGTTTATGGTCTTGGCTAGTTGCCATGGGCTCTACATGTTTGCCATCCACCATGACAATAAAGCTGGCTTCTTCGCCATCTAGAAACTCTTCAATCACTACTCGGTGACCGGCATCACCAAAGGCATTACCGGCTAACATATCACGCACAGCATCTTCAGCTTCTTCCACTGTCATGGCAACAATCACCCCTTTACCAGCGGCTAGCCCATCAGCTTTAATCACAATCGGTGCGCCCTTTTCACGAATATAGGCAATGGCTGGAGCGACTTCGGTAAAGTTTTGATATTCTGCAGTAGGAATTTTGTGGCGAGCTAAGAAGTCTTTAGTAAAGGCTTTTGACCCTTCAAGTTGTGCAGCGGCTTTAGTTGGTCCAAAGATTTTTAATCCCGCTTTTTGGAAGCTATCAACAATGCCAATCACTAACGGGGCTTCGGGGCCCACTATAGTTAAATCGATTTGTTCTTGCTGAGCAAAGCTAAGCAGACCACTTACGTCGGTAGCTTTGATGTTGATATTTTCTAAGCTAGGCTCTAGGGAAGTACCGGCATTGCCTGGTGCAACAAAGACTTTAGAAACCAATGGTGATTGTGCGACTTTCCAAGCAAGTGCATGTTCGCGCCCACCATTACCAATAACTAAAACTTTCATAAAAGATCCTTTAATGATGACTTTTTTAATAATAAACAAAAGGCCTAAAATTAGTGCCTAAAATGGCGCATATGCGTAAATATCATTGCAATATTATGTTCATTCGCAGCTTGGATCACTTCGTCATCGCGAATCGATCCTCCGGGCTGAATTACACAAGTCACCCCTGCAGCGGCAGCAGCATCGACCCCATCTCTAAATGGGAAAAACGCATCTGATGCAACAACAGAACCTGCAACGTTTAAATTTTCGTCTTGCGCTTTAATGCCTGCTATTTTTGCGGAATAAACTCGGCTCATTTGCCCTGCACCAATACCAATTGTCATGTTATCTTTTGCATAAACAATGGCATTGGATTTAACAAATTTAGCCACTTTCCAACAAAATAGCGCATCGGAAAGTTCTTGATCTGTTGGCTTACGTTTGGTGACTACCGTTAATGCATCTGGCGATATCATGCCTAAATCACGATCTTGCACTAACAAACCACCATTGACACGTTTAAAATCTAAACTTGCTGACGCTGATGTTGATGTAGACCACTCGCCACATTCAAGCACGCGCACATTTTTTTTAGCTTGAATGATGATGAGTGCTTCTTGGCTGACTAAAGGTGCAATAATCACTTCAACAAATTGTTTATCAACAATCGCTTGAGCGGTTTTAGCATCTAACGGTCTATTAAACGCAATAATGCCACCAAAAGCTGAAGTGGGGTCTGTTTTAAAGGCTTTTTCATAAGCGTTTAAAATGTTATCGCTAACGGCAACACCACAAGGGTTGGCATGTTTTACAATCACACAAGCGGGCTCGTCAAATGATTTTACGCATTCAAGTGCAGCGTCAGTATCAGCAATATTATTATAAGAAAGCGCTTTACCTTGCAGTTGCTTTGCCGTTGCAATCGAGGCTTCTTTGGCATCTTGCTCAACATAAAAAGCCGCTTGCTGATGAGCGTTTTCGCCGTAACGCATATTCTGTTTTTTAATAAATTGTAGATTTAACGTTCTAGGAAACTCGCCCGATGGCTCATTGGTTTCGCCCATATAAGGGGGGACTAATTGCCCAAAATAGTTGGCAATCATGCCGTCATATTTAGCCGTGTGTTCAAAGGCTTTAATCGCAAGGTTAAAACGATATTCAAAAGAAAGGGAATTTTGGTTATCATCCATCATGTTAATGATATTGGCATAATCATCACAATCAACCACAATAGTGACATCTTTATGATTTTTAGCGGCAGAACGCACCATTGTTGGACCACCAATATCGATATTTTCAACGGCGTCTTCTAACGTGCAATTGGCGTTAGCAACCGTTTGTGCAAAAGGGTAAAGATTGACAACCACCATATCGATTGGCGTAATTTGATGTTGTTGCATCACATCATCATCAACTCCTCGTCGCCCTAAAATGGCGCCATGAATTTTGGGATGTAACGTTTTAACTCGCCCATCCATCATTTCAGGAAATCCGGTATAGTCAGACACTTCCGTTACCGGTATATGGTTTTCCATTAACAATTTTGCCGTCCCCCCTGTTGAAAGAAGTTCCACATTTCGTTCTGATAAGGCTTTGGCAAACTCTAAAATACCGGTTTTATCGGACACACTAAGTAAAGCACGGCGGATAGGACGAAACTGCTGCATGAGAGAGGCTCCGAGGTTGATATCAAAATTCAAATTGTTAATTCGGCATTATATATAAATAAAGGGTAGATGTTTAGTATTAACTTTTTAAAAAATTTTATTAAACAGGGTCAAAACGAGTAAATCATAATATTTGACGTTGATCACAGAATTAACATTTTCATGGAAAATCACGCATTACTAGCTTTCTTTTTTTGTTTTTCCATAATATTGTTACGCGTAACTGTTATGCATAACAATTTAAAATAAAAGGGAGAAAATAATGAAATCTTTATTCGAACTAAAGGGAAAACGCGCTTTAATTACTGGGTCAGCACAAGGTATTGGTAATTTACTTGCTACAGGCTTAGGTCAATACGGGGCAAGTATTATTATTAATGATATTACCCAAGAACGCGCTGAAAATGCAGCAAACCAATTAAAATCACAGGGCATCAATGCTGTTGGCATCGGTTTTGATGTAACCAATTACGATTCGGTCAAAAATGCCATTGATCGTATCGAAAAAGAGATCGGCCCCATCGATATATTAATCAATAACGCCGGTATTCAACGTCGTCATCCATTTACTGAGTTTCCTGAAGCAGATTGGGACGCGGTGATTAATGTTAACCAAAAAGCGGTTTTTTTAGTTTCACAACAAGTGGCTAAACACATGATCACGCGTAAGCAAGGAAAAATCATTCATATTTGCTCAATGCAAAGTGAACTAGGTCGCGACACTATTACCCCTTATGCCGCATCAAAAGGCGCGGTCAAAATGCTTGTAAAAGGGATGTGCGTTGAGCTTGCTCGTTACAACATTCAAGTTAATGGTATTGGACCTGGCTATTTTGATACTGAAATGTGTAAAGCACTGGTTGAAAACAAAGAGTTCACCCAATGGCTATGTCAAAGAACACCTGCTGCACGCTGGGGTAAGCCAGAAGAACTCATTGGCTCTGCCGTGTTTTTATCCTCTGCGGCATCAAACTTTGTCAATGGACACATTCTTTATGTTGATGGCGGAATGTTAGCCGCAGTTTAAAAAAACATATCGCGACAATTGTATTTTAGTACATCAAATGTAAGGAAGATAAAACAATATATAAATAAAAATAGGGATAAAAATTGTCGCCAAAATCACTTTATTATTAATTTAAAGCGAGAAGAACATGAATATAAAAAACAAACTGGCGCCATCTCGTTGGTGGCGATTAATGCCAATCATTTTTATTACTTATAGTTTAGCCTATTTAGATCGTGCAAATTATGGCTTTGCAGCCGTTGCGGGAATTAACAAGGACTTAAACATCAGTCTAAGCACATCATCATTAATTGGAGCACTTTTTTTCCTTGGTTACTTCTTCTTCCAAGTGCCAGGCTCTGTTTATGCAGTTAGACGAAGCGTTCGTAAACTCATTTTTGTGTGTTTAATACTATGGGGATTATGTGCCGCATTGACAGGAATGGTCAGTAACATCCCATCTCTTATGGTGATTCGCTTTGTACTTGGTATTGTTGAAGCGGCTGTTATGCCATCAATGCTAATTTATATCAGTACATGGTTTACTAAAGCCGAACGTTCAAAAGCCAACACTTTCTTAATTTTAGGCAATCCAGTGACAGTATTGTGGATGTCAATTGTATCTGCGCACTTAATCGACCTTTATGGTTGGCGCGAAATGTTCATCATTGAAGGGTTACCGGCTGTATTATGGGCAGTGATTTGGTGGATCCTTGTACGCGACAAACCATCGGAAGTTAAATGGTTAACTGATGCCGAAAAAGCGGATTTCCAAGCTGCTATGGACAAAGAACAACAAAACATCAAACCAATGCGCAACTATGGCGAAGCGTTTCGTTCAGGCAATGTCATTAAACTTTGTGCAGTGCACGCATTGTGGAGTATTGGCGTATATGGATTTATGATGTGGATGCCATCAATCATCAATTCAGCAGGTAAAGTTGACATCATATCTGTTGGCTGGTTTTCTGCCATTCCTTATTTTGTTGCGATTGCTATGATGTTAATGGTCTCTTTCTATTCCGACAAACTACAAAATCGCAAACTGTTTGTTTGGCCATTATTACTTATAGCAACTATCGCATTTTTTACTGCTTATTTGCTTGGAGCTGAACATTTTTGGATCTGTTTTGTGCTTTTATCACTTGCAGCAGGTTGCATGTACGCACCTTATGGACCTTTCTTTGCCTTAATTCCTGAACTATTACCAAGCAATGTATCTGGCGTGTCAATTGGCTTAATTAATAGCTTTGGGGCACTGGGCGCATTTATTGGTGCTTGGTTAGTTGGTGTTATCAATGCAGTAACTGGCAGTGCGGGAGCATCATATATCTTTATGGGGGTATCTTTAGTTTTATCAGTTATTTTAATGGCTAGTGTTAAAGCACCTAAAAATAATTAATAATATAACCAAAATAAGAAGACAATAGACATTGTCTTCTTATTTATTGTAACGAATATTATTTCTTTTCTTGTTTTTGCTGTTAAAATGCCACACATTCAACCGGCATCCCTTCTAAAATAACAGGTTATGAAAGATAAACGCATTAGTTTACAAGATATTGCCAATTTAACTGGCGTGACTAAAATGACCATTAGTCGCTACCTAAGAGATCCAAAACAAGTCTCTGAAAAAAATCAAGAAAAAATAGCAAAAGTACTAAAAGAAATCCAATACATCCCCAATCTTGCCCCCCAAATAATGCTTGGTTCACGCAGCCATTGTATTGGTATTGTTATACCGTCTTTTAAAAATCAAATATTCACCGAAGTGCTTGCTGGAATTGAATCGGTCACATCAGCTCATCATTACCAAACAATCATCACTAATTACAATTATGACAAACAGCTAGAAGAAGAAAAAATCATTAATCTACTATCATACAACATTGATGCACTTGTCTTGATGGAAAAGGACCACACCGAAGCCACCCTACAATATCTAAAAACAGCCAACATTCCTGTTGTTGAACTTATGGATATCACCCAAAGTTTTTTTGACATCCAAGTCGGCTTTGATAACGAACAAGCTGCCTATGATATGACATTGCAAATGATTGAATCTGGTAAAAAAAATATAATCTATTTTAACTCAGTCGCCAGTGCTCGAGATACTCAACGCTACCATGGCTATCAGCGAGTCATGAAACAAGCAGGACTCACGCCACACCAAATCATACCTGATGCGATATCATCAATAGACTTAGGCAAAAGCCTATTTCACCAAGCCATTCAAAAATACCCTGATATGGATGGTGTTTTATGTACTAACGATGATATGGCAATTGGGGTCCTGCTTGAATGCCTAAATTATAATATCCCCGTACCAGAACAAATTGCCATTGCTGGCTTTCACGGCTTAGAAATCGGCCGAGCTAACCCCCAAAAAATCGCCACCGTCATCACGCCACGATTTGAGATTGGCAAAGTTGCGATCGAGTTATTGTTAAAAAGGTTGAATGGAGAGAAGGTTAAAAGTAGTGTTAATTTAGATTATAAGATTGATAAGGGGCAGACTGTTTAGGGGATGTTTTTTTTAGAAAAAACAGCAAAATAAAAACTCTAATAAAATCAATACCTTTTCTGACCACTTTTTGGATATAATTGTATTGCTCCAGCTTCGGGTAGCCAAAGCGTGGAATTGCAAAGGTAATTCGCTTTAATTCCCTTTGCTCGGACGTGGTCACTGTGGCTATCTTGTTCACCCAAGGTCAAAACGTCCGAAACCACTGCACAATTTATTCTATTCACCAACCCTAAAAATCCTGATTTTACGTCAAAAATCAGTCAGAAAAGGTATTGATTTTATTTTATTTTTTATTTACCTAATCAAAATAGAAAAGTTTTTTCTTAGGCTTTATTTAATCTTAGTAATATGAGCAATAAATGCGCTATTAATATTTGGAGCGGGAAACGAGGTTCGAAAACAGCTTGGTAACCTGTTGGACTAGTTCCTAGTGGACACTTATGGACTTCTATGGATTCAAAGCGCAAAAAAATACTTTTTACTAATCCTATAATCCTCATTTTATGGCGCTAAACCATTCATTGACAAGTTATCGAATAAAAGCATCTAACATTTTGTGTGGTTCAGCTTATCTAAATTGATAGTTAATTGTGATAAATATTTCTCATTATGTAATAAATGATTGGAATTATACAGCTATAAAATTATTTGTTAGCATGAATTCATTATGTATTACTTACCTAATTATTTAGTAAATCTAAGAATATTTTTCCTATACCTGGCACAAGGAGGTTAAGTTATTTAATTGAAAATATTAAAGTTGTAAATATCACATTAAGTCCAAAGGACATTGCCTTTATTGATAAAAGCATGGCTAATTTTGTTATTCATGGGGAACCTTATCCTAAGGAGGATATGGTTAGCTATGGCTTTGATGAATAAATTCAATTTAACCCCAAACAAATTTATAATATGAGCGAATTACATGGAAAGAACAAATAATACATTTCCCACATTGAGCCTTCTTGCTTTAGCAACAGCACTGTTTATTTCAATTATGACAGAAGCTTTGCCTGCTGGTTTTTTACTGTTAATAAGTGAAGATCTAAGTGTTACAGAAGCTCAAGCGGGTCAATTAGTGACTCTCTACGCATTAGGTTCTCTACTATCAGCTATCCCATTAACAATTGCTACACAAAGTTGGAATAGAAAAAAATTATTAGTAACAGTTATACTTGGTTTTGGCATTACTAATTTTATGACTGCATATTTTCTGTCTTTTACTATGATATTAATAGCTAGATTTTTAGCTGGTATTTTTGCTGGTCTTTTATGGGCAATGGTGGCTGGTTACGCAACAAGAATGGTTAGTGATGATAAAAAAGGAAGAGCAATAACTATAGTTATGCTAGGGGTTCCGATAGCCTTATCTATAGGTATTCCATTGGGCACATTAATAGGTCAGTTAGTCGGTTGGAGATTAACTTTTCATATAATTACAATAATCTCTTTGTTGTTGGTCATTTTGATATGCCTAAAACTACCTAATTTAGAAGCATTAAAAACGAAGAAAAAGAATGCCATTTTTTCTGTATTATCTATACCTTATGTAAAATCGATTTTAGTAATAAATTTTATTTTCGCTTTTGGTCATAATATTTTTTACACCTATATATCACCATATTTACAACTTTCAGGAAATGAAATGAATGTCGATGCAGTTCTATTTATTTTTGGTATTTCATCGATTATCAGTATTGCTATTGTTGGGATATTTATTGACAAATATTTACGTAAGTTGATTATTTTATCTCTCAGTTTTTTTGCTATCTCTGGATTATTATTTTATGCTTTTGATAACATTTATTCGTTAATCTTAGTCTCAATTGTAATATGGGGATTGGCTTTTGGCGGTGGAGCAACATTATTTCAAACAGCATCAGCAAAAATAACAGGAGAATCTGCTGATATTGCACAGTCTTTACTTGTATCACTTTGGAATTTGGCAATAGCTGGTGGCGGTTTTTGTGGAGGAATGTTGCTAAATGTTTTCGATGCAACAGTATTACCAATCATGATGTGTATTTTGTTGATATTAGCTATTTTTATAGTTTTATATGCTGGTAAACTTGGTGTTGAAAATGCAAGCGGAGACGATAATGCATCTCATTGATCTGCATGTTCACACTTTAGCAAGCTGTCATGGATATAGTTCAGTATACGAAAATATAATGTTTGCTAAATACAAGTGGAAGCAAAGTAATCGATTTTTTTAGTATAAAAAAATAAATATTTTACCCTATAAATAAATTTATTTATTTTTCATCTCATTAATAAAAGTAAGAGCATCAGCACCTGCTCTTTCTTCATTCCAAGACATTCCTATTTTCCATTTTGATCCTTTTCCCATGAGTTCATGATATTTAATTTTTGATTTAATATTATGAACTAAACTATTAGGTAATATCGTTACATTTGAATGTAAATTAGACATAGATATACTATTATAAACATTATTTGTGTAATATACCTGTGGAAAATTTAGTGAGTTTCTTGAAAGAAATTTCGAAATTTTTTGAGATAATTCAAAATGCGAATCACAATTTGGTAAACAAAGAGTATTTTTATCTAAAATTTGATTAATATCATTAAAATTATTAATCTGAAAGTTGTCTTTGGGATTGGATATAATTAATAAATGATCTGTACCTATCTCTTCATATTTTATTTGTTTATTGACAGGCTTTTCCATAAAAGCTATATCTAACTCTCCAGATAATAGCCTTTTTTCCTGCTCTGCTGAATCCAACTCATGGATTTGAATTTTTATCATTGGATGGTGTTCTGTATATCGATTTATCATTTCTGGTAATATATTTATAAAAGAAAATGTATGTCCGATATTCAAAACACCCGTTCTACCTGTTTTTATTTTTTTTACTATACATAAGAATTTATCTAATTCATCGGTTAAATTAAGTGCGTATTTATATATTATTTTACCTTCATCAGTCAGGTAACAACCATGATTATCTCTCAGAAATAGTTGAAAACCGAATATTCCTTCAAGAAGTTGAATTTGTTTTGTAAGTGCTGGTTGAGTTATATTAAGTTTCTCAGCGGCATCGCGAAAACTATCACTTGTAGCTAATACAATGAATGATCTTATTTTTTTTACATACACAGGGAAATCCTTCTAGTTAGCTATTAAGTATTATACTTAATTATTAGATTTTGAAGTTCTAATAATTACACTTGTTCTAACAAATAAAGAGCTAACTTGCACAGATAGCTTGCTGATTACTATGAGATATTGATCCTAAATAGTCTTCAGGCCATACGGGTTCTCCATGTTTTAAACTACACCCCAAAAGTTGTACAAAAAATTAAGCTGCTAGAAAATAATACTCCCGATATTGAACAGGACTCTTTTTGTCCAAGTTTAATTTAATTCTTCTATGATTATAATAACGGATATATTCCTCAATATCCGCTTTTAACTACTCAATAGTATCATACTTATTTAAGTAATAGACTTCGGATTTTAACAATCCAAAGAAATTCTCAATAACAGCATTATCTATGCAATTTCCTTTTCGAGACATAGTCTGTACGATATTTCTTTTCCTTAGTTTTTGTTGATAATGACACATATGATAATGTCAACCTTGGTTTGAATATAAAAGCTGTATGTCGGCGCTTTGCTTAGGTTGTGTAAATGGTTGATTTTTTCTTGAAAAAATTCAAATAAAAAATTGAATAAAATCAATACCTTTTCTGACCGATTTTTAGCGGAAAATCAAGCCTTTTTGTTTTGGTGAATAGAATAAATTAGGTGCAGTGGTTTCGGACGTTTTGACCTTGGGTGAACAAAATAGCCACAGTGACCACGTCCGAGCTAAGGGAATTAAAGCGAATTCCCTTAACAATCCCGCGCTTGGCTGCAGAATGTGGCCTTCGGCTGCCCGACGCCGCCGCTCGGTCTTGACGCACCGTTTGTGGACGCGTTCCAGACGCACCACAAACTCGCCAAACATCCTTGTTTGGCGTGCTGACCTCGCTCTGTTGTCGGCACATTCTGACGCCGGAATAAGACAAATAACATAACCATCGTTTTTGGAAGATATTATGTTTTTATAATTATATGATTTATTTTAATTAAATTCCTGCACGGCGTTAAGGGTCGGGAATGCTTCCTTTTTTAAGTGGGACGTTTTCTAAACCGCCTATACGGCGTTAAGGTAGAGCTCAAGATTTGATAAATCTTGCTATATAAAGATAAACAACAATTTCATCTTTGAAAACCCTTTTTTTGAGTTGTTTTATAATTTATTGATTTTATTTAATTTTAAATTATCGTAAAAAAAAGGGTTTGGAGCGGTTAATTTGCTGTTATTGGGGCGCTATTCG